>NZ_JACJSE010000011.1 GCF_014698045.1 Aulosira sp. FACHB-615 | reverse complement strand
CGCCTCAATCGCAAGATTTTAGCTCATACCGTCTGTTTTTGGCTTAATCGCCACAATTGTGATCCTCTTCAATTCGACGCACTTGTTACGGAATATTAAGTCGCACATCGCGTTATTTAAGTTGATTTTCCTGGTGCGATCGTCCTTTTGCTATGACTATAAGTTATAGTTCCTACGAAGAAACGGAAATTCCCAAATATCTTGCAGCCCACGAACCAAAACAGCCTTTAGATAGCTTGAGTACATCAGAACAAAATAAAGCGTTAGTCGAAATTTGCAAGAAAATTAAACAGGCGTTTATATCTTAAAATGAATGGCTAGGCTAGTAGGATGTGTTGAAGCAACGCACAACACACCATCAAATCCGGTGCGTTACGGCTAATTTCTCATATTTCCAACGCTCAAATCTTGACGTAGCCGTAACACACCCTACGGAATTGAACTAGATAGATATCCGTTGAGTGTGAGTCTCTACAAACAAAACCTGCTCTAATGGTTTATAGACATAACTGCCCTACCAGTGATAGGGTTGTCAGCTGCTCAAGCTAAACACTGTAATTCTCTAGGTAGTTTTGCATGGTACTGGATATCTCTTCTTTGCCGTTGGCATTTCAATTTACTTCTCCAGGCCCGATTTTGGTGAAAATCGGCCCATTAACTATCCGTTGGTATGGCTTGTTGATTGCTACGGCGGTGTTAGTTGGTGTCAGCCTTTCTCAGTACTTGGCAAAACGCCGTAATGTGAATCCAGAATTGCTGAGTGATTTGTCAATTTGGCTGGTGTTGGGGGCAATTCCCGCCGCACGACTATATTATGTTTTGTTTGAATGGGCGGAATATGCCAAGCATCCCGAAAAAATCATCGCTATTTGGGAAGGTGGTATTGCTATTCACGGTGCAATTATCGGTGGGACGATAGCAGCTTTAATTTTTGCCAAACTCAAGCGGGTTTCTTTTTGGCAATTAGCAGACTTGGTTGCACCTTCCCTAGTTTTAGGACAAGCAATTGGAAGATGGGGTAATTTCTTTAATTCTGAAGCTTTTGGTCGTCCTACTAATCTACCTTGGAAACTTTACATTCCATGCAGATTTGATCCAGCTAAAAACCTCTGTCTTGGTCGTCCTTTAGATTATCAAAGTTTTGAATACTTCCATCCCACTTTTTTGTATGAATCACTGTGGGATTTAATGGTGTTTGCCTTGCTGTTAAATTTATTTTTCCGCAGTGTCTCTGGCAAGCTAAAGCTGAAACTAGGCACGTTAATTATGGTTTACTTAACAGCCTACAGCACTGGTCGCTTTTGGATTGAAGGCTTACGCACAGATAGTTTATTGCTAGGAAATCTGAGAATTGCTCAAATTGTCAGCTTAACGGGTATTATCGCAGGTTTAGCAGGTTTAGCTTGGCTATATTTTCGGAAACGTCCGTTACCGGATGTGGTTGCGTCGAGTGATTAGGAGAAGGCCTGAAGGGGGACGAAGGAGACAAGGGAGACAAGGGGGATTAGAAGATGACTCAATTTAAAAATCCTCATCCTCTCTGCGACTCTGCGTGAGAAAATTCATCACG
Source organism: Aulosira sp. FACHB-615 (assembly GCF_014698045.1). Classification (GTDB taxonomy): domain Bacteria; phylum Cyanobacteriota; class Cyanobacteriia; order Cyanobacteriales; family Nostocaceae; genus Nostoc_B. Next base: position 198,063 of record NZ_JACJSE010000011.1, on the reverse strand, counting down.
CATTTAGGCAATGCCAATGGCTAATGACCAAAAATAAAAAATGCCCCAGATTTGACTCTAGGGCTTAACCAGGGTGCATCTACCATTCCATTCTTCTATCGTTAGAGGGTTAATCCGGAAGGATACTGAGAAAATGCCAAGAAATTTTTGAAAAAAGATTTTTATTACGGGTAAATACGGAAAAGTAATTGAAGTTTTTTGTATGGAAACTCAACTAAATTTAATCAAACTAGCAGTTTACATTGTGGGGGCAGGGCCGGGAGACCCAGATTTATTAACGGTTAAAGCGCAAAAACTCCTTTCTAGGGCAGATGTAATTTTATTTGCTGATGCTTTAGTTCCCGAACAAATATTAAATCTGTGCCGCCCAGATGCGGAAATTATTCCGACTGCGGATAAGACTTTGGAAGAAATTGTATCGCTGATGGTGGAACGGGTGCGATCGCAGCAAAAATCTCTTGTTCGTCTCCACTCTGGCGACCCCAGTCTTTACAGTGCTATTCACGAACAAATGCAAATGCTGGCTGAGGCGGATATCCCCTTTGAAGTCGTCCCAGGAATTAGCGCCTTTCAAGCCGCCGCCGCCAAACTCAAGGTAGAGTTAACAGTCCCCGGTTTAGTTCAAACTATCATCTTGACGCGCATTAGTGGACGTACTGAAGTCCCAAGCACAGAAGAGTTAACCAGCCTCGCCGCCCATCAAGCTAGTTTATGCCTATATTTAAGTGCGCGTCACGTCGAAAATGCCCAAGCCAAATTACTCGAACATTACCCCAGCGATACACCTGTGGCGATTTGCTTTCGGCTAGGTTGGCCTGATGAAAAAATTCGCGTGGTTCCCCTTAACAAAATGGCGGAATGCACCAAAACAGAAAATCTGATTCGCACCACACTTTATGTAATTAGTCCCGCACTGAAAGCAACAGATGGGCGATCGCACTTGTACAATCCTGAATATAATCATTTATTTCGTGCTTAACTTGGTCAGGAATTATCCACAGAGATTTCCTGTTGAGAATAGTGTCATGGCGAAGCCCCTATATTACCTAAACACTATTCCCCAACAGTTCTACTCGCTTACCTGAGCAAGAATTTTTTGAGTTTGCAAATAATGATAAAGGCGATTTAACGCATTGAGATGGGCGTAAGCTGCGGCTACGACAATATCTGTGTCGGATGCTTGCCCGGAAAAGATTCTATCTTGATATGCCAAGCGGATTGTGACTGTTCCCAAGGCATCAATTCCGCCTGTGACTGACTGTACAGAAAACTCAATTAATTGATTGGGAATTTGTACTAAGTGGTTAATCGCTTGATAAACTGCATCTACTGGCCCTGTGCCGACACTAGCATCTGTCAGGATTTTGCCATCGGGTGTGACAACTGTAATGGTTGCGGTTGGACAAGTGCAGTCACCGCAAATTACTTGGACGTGTTCGAGTTGAAAACCGCTTTCTACTTGATTTTGGGTTTCATCCCGCACAAGTGCTTCTATATCCCAATCAGAGATTTCTTTTTTCTTGTCTGCAACTTCTTTAAAACGGTTAAAGGCTTTGTTTAAGTCGGCTTCACTCAGTTCAAATCCCAATTCTTTCAACCTTGTACGGAAAGCATTTCGTCCTGAGTGTTTGCCTAAAACTATGCGATTTTCTGGTAAGCCAATGGATGCAGCTTCCATAATTTCGTAGGTTTGGCGATGCTTAATAATGCCATCTTGATGAATGCCAGATTCATGGGCGAAAGCATTTGCACCCACGATCGCTTTATTTGGTTGAATCAGCATTCCGGTTAACTGCGAAACTAAGGTAGAAGTTTTGTAAATCTCTTGGGTTTTGATACTGGTGAGGGGTACATCAGAATTTACAGAACGGCCAAAGTAGGGATTGAAGTAGTGTTTCCGCACTTGCAAGGCCATCACAATTTCTTCTAATGCGGCATTTCCGGCACGTTCGCCAATGCCGTTAATCGTGCATTCTACTTGACGCACACCATGTTCTATGGCGGCTAAGGCATTGGCAGTTGCTAAACCCAAATCATTTTGGGTGTGGATGGAAAGAATTACTCTGTCAATATTCGGCACATTTTCCCGAATGCCTTGAATCAAAATTCCGATTTCTTTGGGTGTGCAGTAACCAACGGTATCAGGAATATTGATTGTGGTTGCGCCAGATGCGATCGCAGTTTCTAACACCTGATATAAAAAGTCTGGTTCTGTCCGACTAGCATCCATTGGCGAAAACTCAACATCATCAACAAAGGATTTGGCATAAGCCACCATTTCTTGAGCGATCGCCAGCACTTCATTACGGGACTTTTTCAACTGATATTGCAGATGAATATCAGATGTCGAAATCATGGTGTGAATGCGCGGATGGGCGGCAGGTTTTAAAGCTGCGGCGGCGGCTTGAATATCTTTGCGGGTGGCTCTGGCTAAACTGCAAATAATTGGCCCGTCTGCTTTCCCGACTTGTTCTGCAATGGTTTTGACGGCTTGAAAATCTCCCGGACTAGAGACAGCAAAACCCGCTTCTATGACATCTACTCCCAAAAGAGCTAGTTGATGAGCGATCGCTAATTTCTCTTCTGCATTTAGGGTTGCACCAGGGGATTGTTCGCCATCCCGCAAGGTGGTGTCAAAGATGATAACTCTGTCTGTTGCTTGAGATGCAATGCTCATAACTGTCTCCCGTTTGGTTAAGGGAATTATTTATAACTTTGGATATTGTATACAATCTTTCCTAAATTGTATACAATATAAAATATGAACTTACATGATTTAGCTGCCAATGTGCTGCAACAACAACGCAGCACCCCCGATTTAATTGCCGATGCTTTGCGGGAAGCCATTTTGCGCGGCATTTTTCAAGAAGGACAATCTCTCCGACAAGATGAAATCGCCACACAATTTGGTGTGAGTCGCATTCCTGTGCGGGAAGCCTTGCGTCAATTAGAAGCGGAAGGTTTGGTAACTCTGCATCTGAATCGTGGTGCGATGGTATCGGTACTCACAGCAGCCGAAGCGCAAGAAATTTGTGAGATTCGCAGTGCGTTGGAAGTCCAAGCCATACAGTTAGCGATACCAAAATTCAGTGCAGCAGATTTAGAAAAAGCTGCGTTAATTCTGGAAACCACTGATCAAACCACCGATGCAGGTTTGTTAGCGCAATTTAACTGGGAATTCCACGCCGCACTTTACACCAGCGCAGAACGTCCGCGACTATTGGCAATGATCAAAAATCTGCATATAAATTGCGATCGCTATGTGCGTATGCAGATGGCACAAATGGACTATCAAGAACGTTCTCAAAAAGAACACTATCAACTTTTAGATGCTTGCAAACAACGAGATACAAAAACTGCCGTGCGGTTACTAAAACGCCATATCGATGCCGCAGGTGAACAGTTAGTTATGTATTTGTTGCAAAAATCTTGAAAGTGATAGTGTCTCTTAGTAAAGTTATGCAATATTCCCGTAATGGTGCAGATATGAATTTATTGTAACTTTCCTGATGGCAACAAATATCTGCACAAAACATTGATGTTATTTTTGGAAAACTGCACAACCAATGGTTATTTATTATTACTAGCAAACAAGAACAATTAATCAATTTATTGTGGAATCCAGACTGTCATTTATCTCAAGAGTCTGGTTACTCTAACATCATATTCAGTGCCTTTTGGATGTTCACTTCTGGCCTGAACTCTTGCCATACCATCCGCCTTTTCTTTGGACTCAGCACTAATCTCGTATCTTGACGTTCCGCATTGATAGGTACTGTTGGCTTGATCGGCATATTCCTTAATATCAACCAACACCTCAAAAGTATGAACCATTGGAACCCCCTAGTGCAAATCGCACAGTGTGGAAATTAATATCCAGTATAGGAATATCAATAAGTATATGCTTGTTCAACAATACAATTCTTTATCAAAACTATTAATCAATAATGCCTGAGAGTTAATACTGATAACCAACTAATAGCGATACTGCTCTAAATTAACGAACGAAGTATTATTAATATAATTGGTTAACAAATATTGCAAAGTTAATATATAAATAACAAAAAAATAAGAAAAGGTGACAGGTCACAGGTTAGAAGTAAGGTGTGAAGGTGGAAGATTTTGTTTGGTTTTGCGATCGCTTCAACCAAGCTACTGGAATGTCCAATGTAAAAACCGTGCATTAAAATTATCTTGTGGGATGGGATTCTAGCCCGTCCGATGCAAGCTTTCCGTCCAACACCACAAGAACTATATTTTTCACTAAATGTAATACTTAGACTTATGGCTCTATTATTTTCAACTGATTTGGGTGAGTGATATTTAATTCAACAATATTATTTGATAAGTTTTTAGGCAGAACATCATTTACTTGAACTTGCTTGTTTTGAAGTGATAAAACGTTGCCTGCATCGGGTACTTGATTTAATATTTCTTCATTAATAAATAGACGATAAAATTTATTATTATCTCCTGATAAATTTAACAAAATAGTAGTATCATTAGGTCGGCTCCATCCATTAACTTTCCCAACAATAATATTGCTCATATTTTTATTATTTTCATATACAGAGTTGGAATTTTTAACACTACAAAAAAGACTAACAGGATTTTTTGTAAAATCAGAACAACTCAAAACCTGTTCTGTTCTTCGAGTAACTTTTTGAAAAAAGGAGTAGTCTAGTTCTTTACCTTGACCAAAGTTAGCATCTTTTTGAATATCGATAGGAGCTTTTAAAAGCGTGGTTGCAATAATTTCCCGGTCTGACAAAGGAAGATTTGGAGATAAATAAACACCAGCACCAGGTATATTCCGACTTTGGTGAATAATGCGAATATCTGGGTCATTTTTTACTGTAGAATAAGCTCCAGCACCAATATCTACTTTTCTATTTTTGACCATTTCTCGAATAACATGACTTCGCAAACCCATATTGAGGTTCAGGGTTTTACCATATAGATCATAAACTGGCATATAAAAGCTAGATGCTGAATTAAAATCACCTAAAGCAATTTTTGTACTAGATTTTAAATCCTCTATTGACTTGATAGAACTATCTGAGCGAACAAATAATGCAGATTGGTAGTATAGAGAACTATTAGGAAACATTTGAGCAGCAAAGGTATATCCATTATCTTTAGCTGCTACAGTAATCATAGGTGAGAGGGTAAAAGCAATGTCCCATTGTTTAGTTGCTATTCTTGTTTTTGCTTCTTGAAATGAAATATTTTCATCTCCATCAATAGTTATTAATATATTATTACCCAACTGCTTCTTAAGATAATCAGCTAGAGTCTCATATTTGGTGGGGTTTGTTAAAACCCCTATTTTAAGAGAGCTTACTTGCGATTTTGGAATATTTTGTATTATTTTTGACCCAGGATTTTCTGGAATTTTTTTGAGTAACCAATAAGTGCCTAAGCCTATTCCTGAAATCAATATACCTGATGTCACTAGTAGTAAAAAAAATTTTCTAGCTAATTTTATATGACTTTTATTCATAAATTATTTACAGGGAAAACTACCTAACTTAAGTATCTAAGCAATCAGCTTTCATCTCAATCACTTTACCCTGTTTTTTGTACAAACACAATGTAAATTCCTCAGCAGACTTTGAAGCTTCTTTTCCCCCTTATCCCATTTCAGCAAGATTATGAAAAACCTAATATTTACTCGCCGTAAACTGTCACCATAATTTGACGTTGGCGGGGTTTGATATCACATTCCAAATGAAAAATTTGCTGCCAAGTACCCAAAACTAACCTGCCAAATCTTGTATACCATCCTCAGTTCCCGTAGGGTCGCAACTGGCGTGAGAGGTTTGGAGAGGGGTTTTCCAGATACCGTGAAAAGTCAGTGCTGAACAGGGGCGAAGTTTACATTGCCAGTGATAGTATTTCCACTCATTGTGTTGGTTTGAGTTTGATTGATTATTTGCTGTCCCCCTGGTTGTTCTTTAAGCTTGTCGAGTAACTCCTGAGCCACTTTAATGATTTCTTGGTCTTGTTCAGCACCAGCTTTGGTAATTTTGTCTTTTAATAAACCTTCAGCTTGCTTAATTTCTTCTGGTTTGGCATCTACCATCGCTTGTCCCAGAGCATCGCCTTCCAATTTCTTTTTAATCAAAGCCTTCAAACCCTGATAGGCATCTTTCACGGCTGTTCCGGCGGTTTCTTTAGTAGCAGCGATCGCACCAGCACTCAAAGCAGTAATAATTATAGAAATAGGTTCCATCGTTAATCCTTTATAAGTCAGCTAGAGAGATTCGATGTATATAAGATACATACAGCAAAAATAGGGTGCGTTACGCAAATAAAGTAACGCACCCTATTTTTCAGCAAGTTTTAACTGAATTATCTTCCTAACGTCTGCGGATAAATATTTGGGTGAAGTAAACTGCACCTCTGCTATTTACCGCCACACCAACACCTGTGAGGTTGTAATTACCTTTGATATTAGCCAAATGTCCTGGACTTCTCAGCCAACCTTGCACAGCCTGGGTTGCAGGATTGCTGTATCCCTGGTTGTAAGCCACATTTTCTGCTGCTGCGCTGTAGGGTATTGTAACTGCGATCGCTTGAATTCTTGCGCCAAAACCATTATGACTCAATGTATTACTTGTAGCCATATTTTGACTGTGAGTCCTAGCTTGATTGTCAATAGTTGAGTTACGCCTTAACGCTGGTAGACCCAGAGACGCTCGATATTGGTTGATTTGAGTGAAAACCTCCGCTTCTAACTTCGCAGTATTTACAGTTTGTGCCAGTTGGATGTTATTATCTGACATTTGGGTATGTTGCAAGGTAGCAGTTTGAACTGGTGCGGAAAAAGCGGTTACGCCTCCAATCAAGGCTAGAGTCGCTACACCAGCACTGGATATTTTATTCTGAATCATTAATAGGTAGCCCTAAACACACTGAAAGAGAACACTTCCAGATAATGTAACCGGACTCATGTAAATTCAACAAATAGGCTATGAGCCAGCATCTGGGGATTTATGCTGCTCTACCTGGGAAAATTGCCAACCAACTTACATATTCATAAATTTCCATACATCATCATTCTCTGGGTAGAGAAATATAGCAGTTCTTACTTGCTTGTAATACAGTTGGAACCCCACCCCGCATTTGCTGACGCAAACGCTCCCCTCCCCGCTTGCGGGGAGGGGTTGGGGGTGGGGTTGAAATGTACCTCATCCAACCGAGAACCGCTATAGTAAAAAGTCAGGAGTCAGTATAAATTCTGTGCGACACTTCTCCTATCGGAGACGCTACGCGAACGGCAAGCTCTGATAGCCTTTTTGCGGAAGCAAGATAAAATATCGCCAGATGAACATAATTTGTCATAAAGTTAAACTCATACAACAAAAAAGCATCAGGACAACTGTAAGATTTCGCTGATTTAGCGTTTTATATTTATCGCTATTGTTCTAGTGATTTGATGAAATATGATAGCGATCGCTGTTTAGACATCAACCCACTGACTGAAATTACTCACAAAATATTACTGTGCAAGGTTTTCTCAACTTAAACAAACCATTTGATTGGACTTCTCACGACTGTGTGGCGCGGGTACGCAAACTGTTGCGCCTCAAACGGGTAGGACATGCGGGAACTTTAGACCCCGCAGCGACTGGGGTTTTACCAATTGCAATGGGTAAAGCCACAAGGTTATTGCAGTATCTCCCAGGGGAAAAAGCTTACAAAGCTACTATCCGTTTTGGTGTGCGTACCACAACCGATGATTTGCAAGGAGAAATTATCGCCTCACAACCTTGTGCAAATTTGAGTTTGGCTGAAATCGAAACTGCAATTACACAATTTGTGGGCAAGATTGAACAAATACCGCCAATGTATAGTGCGATTCAAGTTGATGGCAAACGCTTGTATGATTTGGCGCGTCAAGGTGAAACAGTGGAAGTTCCTGTACGTACAGTTGAAGTTTTTCAGATAGATATTTTAGATTGGCGCGAGGGGGATTTTCCTGAATTAGATGTGGCGATCGCTTGTGGTAGTGGTACATATATTAGAGCGATCGCCCGTGATTTAGGCGCAGTCTTAAACACTGGTGGAACTCTCGCCGCTTTAACTCGCACCCACAGCAGTGGTTTTAATTTAACTAATAGTCTTTCTTTAACTGACTTAGAAACACAGTTGCAAGGCGGGACATTTCAACCCATTTCCCCGGATGTTGCTTTACAGCATTTACCCACCGTCACTTTACCTCCAGAACTCGCCCGCAAATGGTGTCAAGGACAAAAAGTTTCCCTCAATTCCGATAATTTTGGACTTGTGCGCGTATATGAAGAGGAAATGCGATTTTTAGGAATTGGACAATCGCAAGATGAAATATTAATTCCTCAAATGGTGTTTGAACCAGTTTCTTAAAAATGCCTTGCAGTCAACGCAGTTACACACCAATAACACGAAAAATTACGCTTATTTTATGATTACTATGCAGTACTAGCGTTGTTTTTAGCTCTCTAAAATAGCGCGGATATCTTTTAACATCAGAAATAAATGCAATGGATCTGTTGGGCTAGGTTCAAAATCAAATTGTTGATACCAGTCACGCGCTTTCTCATCTTTCGCATGAACCAATAATGCACGAATACCAATCAGATCAGCAGCTTCATTGACACGAATTAAGCAGTTTTTGAGTAAACCTCTCCCTATGCCTTGTTTTTGAAATTCTTTGCTTACTGCTAACCGAGCTAATAAAACAACAGGTATAGGATATTTTGGTAAACCTTTAGATATACGAGGTGGTGCATTTTCATGAATAACTGATGCTACAGTCAAAGTATAGTAACCGATTACATTATCTTCTAAGCAAGCGATATAGGTGGTCGAACTATCAGATTGCTGATTTTTTAAAGCATATTTGATTAAATAATTATTTAAATCAAAATTCCCACAATCAAAGTTTTTTAGATTATGAGATTTTGATAATTTAGCGATATATAAATTGTTAGATGCCACAATACTACTCAAATACGCTAGGCTCAGTTAACAAACGACGCAAGCGTGGTTTCTCAACACAGGGGGCATCCAGAGCGTTTTGAAAAGCTTGCCATTGCTCATCGTTTAACACAAAAAGCTTTCGATTCGTTAAAGTTTCTTGTGCAGCTTGCAAACCATGTTCAAGTAAAAATTCACTAACATTTTTATGACTTGCTGCTGCTGCTTGCTGTAAAAGCTTTTTAACGCTAGAGCTAGTACGGATATCAATCCGTTCCGTTCTAGGTTCATTTGGGTAACTCATAGGTTTTAGTTAAGCTTTCTCTCTCAACTAAATTAACATACACACATTGTCCTGACAACATTCTTAAAGCCAGGACTTACGTAAGTGTTACGATTGTTGGTTGGTGCGTGACGCTATAAGTCTCATGACTAAAATACTATTCTCATCTACGATAGGCATCAATATTCATTTCCGGCATTGCCGTAGATAAGCTATTAAGCACTTAGTTTGCAGTTTAGACCGCAGGGGAGCAGAGGGTCAGAGGGGCAGAGAAGAGAGTTTAAGTCATTTATGTACAATTTCAATAGTGCAGCTTAAATGCTGATTAGCTTATTATTCTAGATTTAATTTAGTTTTAAAAATCGCTTCAACGTCTTCATAAGGCATATCGTAAGGGTAGGGAAAGGTTTGAGCATTAGGATTTCTTCGAGTAATAAATAATTCTCGAATTGCCTCATTATCTGTAGGATGAGACAAGATGTATTTTTTTAATTCCTTACGAGTCATTTTCTGAAAATCAGGCTTCGTCATCTTGGTTAAATTCCCAGCTACCATTTTCAAAAATAGTAATTTCTAAACTTTCTTCTCTACCAGCAATCAAGAAAATGTACTTATGGAGAGAATCATACCTAAACATCCAAACTGGCTGTAAAAGATTAGAAAGTATTTGGCAGATAAAGATAACAGTATCTTTTTGTTTATCAGTCGGCAATGAAGCACTTATCACTTTTTTATAATTCTAACCCTGATTCTTACAGAGATGCTGGTGGTTAAATATACGTGAATTTGTCAAAAATGACAAATTTTAAAAAATTTGCTCAATTTTCTGAAAATCCCTTTGGACTTCGTTCCACAAAGCTTTGTTATTAGGATCAGTTTTGAGGGCTTTTTTCAGGTAAATTCTGGCTTTGAGAACTTGATTATCGTTAATCAGCGCCCTACCCCAAATTTGATAAGCGATCGCTAACCATTGGCGAACTTCCGCATCTTTGGGTAAACGGTCTACCAAGGCTTCCGCCAGGGCGATCGCTTGGGGAAATCTTTTTTCTTTCAAAAATCTTTGCAACTGCTCATAAGTCTTCCACTTCAGCCGTTGTTCAATTTCCGCAATATTCGCAGGCGGTGACTGTGGTTTTTCCGTGGTGACTGTGGTTTTTGGTGCAGCATCTTGACGAGTCGCCTTTGGTTCCTCGCGCCTAGCCACAAAGGTTTCTGTAGTGACTGTGGTTTTCGGCGTGGCTTTTGCGTCCTCGCCCCTAGACACAAACTGTTGACCTGACGGCTGCTCGACTGTTTCTTCTGGCGGTACCACCGTTAAGAGCAGCCTATAAGCTTCTGTCAAGGCAATAAACTTATCTTTAGCTTTTTTGTCATCTGGGTTGATATCGGGGTGATATTGCTGCGCCAGTCGTCTGTAAGACGATTTGATTTCTGCAAACGAGGCTCCCGACCTTAAACCCAATAAACGGTAGCAATCTCCTAGATCCATTTCGAGATATCAGCTATCTAATATACAGCTATCAGCATTCTGCCTTTAGCATGAGGTTTTAATGATAAACAAAAATTTTCTAATTTATAGTTCAAACTAGACAGTTTTGTAAGGGAGTGGGGAGTAGTGAATGGGGAGTGGTGAATTTTTCCCTACTCCCTACTCCCAATTCCCTACTCCCTACCTTCTAGATTCGCTCTTCAATCACACGGTCAATCAATCCGTATTCTTTGGCTTCTTGGGCGGACATAAAGAAGTCACGATCCATGTCTTTCTCAATCTTGGCCAAGGGTTGACCAGTATTTTGAGCGTAAATGTTATTGAGTTGATGGCGAATCCGCAGAATTTCTCTGGCTTCGATTTCGATGTCAGTGGCTTGTCCACGGGTTCCGCCGGAAGGTTGGTGAATCATAATCCGGGAATGGGGCAATGCTAGGCGCTTGCCTTTTGTCCCAGCAGTCAACAAGAAAGAACCCATTGAAGCCGCCAGACCGACACAAATGGTCACAACATCAGATTTGATGTGTTGCATCGTATCATAAATCGCCAAACCAGATGTTACCATCCCACCAGGAGAGTTGATATACAAATAAATATCTTTACCTGGGTCTTCTGAATCCAGATACAGCATAACGGCGATGATTTGGTTAGCAATTTCATCATCAACATCACGCCCCAAGAAAATAATCCGTTCCCGGTAAAGGCGATCGTAGATGCTAATCCAATCTGTATACTGTCCTCCGGGCATCCGGTAAGGAACTTTAGGAACGCCTATAGGCATGATTAACTCCGTTTGTGATTAATTGTTTTTTAGTGCTGAGTGCTGAGTGCTGAGTGAGGAATAAAAGTTAAGAGTTAAAAGTGAAGAGTTAGAAGTTGTTCATAACTCAGCACTTTCTACTCAGCACTCAGCACTATTTAGAGGACACTAGTTGGTACTGGTGGATTAGCGAGTTCTTCTTTTTCAAACACGCGATCGATTAAACCGTACTCTTTGGCTTGATATGCGCTCATATAGAAGAGACGATCCATGTCTTTGGTGATTCTTTCGGCCGTCTGTCCGGTGGTACGGTTCAAAATCTCAACCATCGATGCTTTGTTTGCCAGAACTTCTTTCGCCCGAATCTGAATATCAGTTGCTTGACCTTGGGCGTAGCTCTTGGGCTGGTGCAGGATAATACTAGCGTTGGGTAAGCTGGCGCGGCAACCTTTAGTACCAGCACTCAATAACATGGCAGCCATACCCATCGCGGAACCAATACAAATGGTGTGGATGGGAGGTTTAATGTATTTCATGGTGTCATAGATGGCAAAGGCTTCGGTTTCAAAGCCAATGGGTTCGCCACTATAACCAGAAGTGCCTGTCGAGTTGATATAGATTTTAATAGGTTTGTCGGGGTCGTCTGACTGCAAGTACAATAATTGAGCGACGATTAATTCCGTCACAGCAGGTACCAGTGGCATTCCCAGATAGACAATTCGCTCTTTTAACAGAAGGGAGGGTAAATCTGGCGGCGGTGTCCGGTAGAAGTTATCGCCGTAGTATGGGGCTTGAACAGCCTTGATGGGGGAAATGTCCATAGCAACTGATCGCCTGAAATTATGCCGTTAACTGTAATACATCCTAGCGCGATGCTGGCTAGAGTCAGGTGCGGTTTCCTCGCTAATGGGCGAGATTGCTGGCATCTGCTAAAGCTAGGCTTCTAAGATTATTGTGAATATATTAATCTATCTACGCAAGATAAGTTTTCCGTAGCGTTGATCTGGCAATTTGAAGTTATTTATAAATATGGTGAGAATTTGGGATTTCGGAGTCAGGAGTCACAATGGTGAGGACAGTCAACACTCAACTGACCTACCATCTAAAATTTTTGCTCAATTTTTGATTTCTGGCTTTTGAGTGCTGGATTCTTAACTAAATGATGTATGTATCCTGAATTTAGGAAGTTTGGGTTATGAAGGTCAATTTGCAGCCTGCCCTGAATGATGTCAATGTTGATGCTAATCAAACTAGTAGTCAACGTCAGCTGTCGATTTCTGTGTCCGCGATCGCCGATACCCAAGACCGGACTCTGCCGATTAATTTATGTTTAATTCTCGACCATAGTGGCTCGATGAATGGTAAACCCCTGGAAACGGTGAAAAAAGCCGCAAATTTGTTGGTTGATAGGCTTAAGCCTAGCGATCGCCTGAGTGTGGTAGTCTTCGATCATCGCGCTAAGGTCTTAATCCCAAATCAATCGGTGGAAGACCCAGAACAAATTAAAAAGCAAATTAACCGCTTATCTGCTGATGGCGGAACGGCGATTGATGAAGGTTTGCGTCTGGCGATTGAGGAGTTAGCTAAGGGCAAAAAAGACCGCATTTCTCAAGCTTTTTTGCTCACCGATGGGGAAAATGAACACGGAGATAATAACCGTTGCTTTAAGTTCGCGCAGTTAGCTGCTGGTTACAACTTAACTTTAAATACTTTGGGCTTTGGTGACAATTGGAACCAAGATGTTTTAGAAAGAATTGCTGATGCAGGTTTAGGCACTTTATCTTATATTCAAAGACCTGATCAAGCTGTAAATGAGTTTGGGCGGTTATTCAGCCGGATTCAAACTGTGGGCTTGACTAATGCTTATCTGTTATTTTCATTAATGCCGAATGTCCGGTTAGCAGAACTTAAACCTGTTGCCCAAGTTTACCCAGATACGATTGAACTTCCCTTGCAACAAGAAGCAGATGGACGGTTTGCGATTCGGTTGGGTGATTTAATGAGAGATGTGGAGCGAGTAATTTTAGCTAATATTTATCTGGGACAATTGCCGGAAGGTCAACAAGCGATCGCAAATGTCCAAATTCGCTACGATGATCCTGCCCAAAATCAAACGGGGTTATTTACCGCTAATCTCCCAGTGTACGCTAATGTTACCAGGGCTTACCAACCAAACATTAATCCCCAGGTGCAGCAATCAATTTTGGCTTTAGCCAAGTATCGCCAAACCCAACTCGCCGAAGCAAAATTACAACAAGGCGATCGCGTCGGGGCTGCAACTATGTTGCAAACTGCTGCTAAAACTGCTTTGCAAATGGGTGATACAGGTGCAGCCACAGTCTTGCAAACTTCTGCCACGCAATTACAATCGGGAGGAGATTTAAGCGAAAGCGATCGCAAAAAAACTCGCATTGTCTCCAAAACTGTGTTGCAAGATATCCCGCCACAATGAAGGTTAAATTGCTCTCGTTGCTAAGTGATCGTAACGTTGATGTGGCTCAAGTCAGCAGTCAACGTCAATTAGTAGTTTCGGTTTCTGCGCTTGCTGATCAGTTTGAGGAGCGTTTGCCGTTGAATTTATGCTTAATTCTGGATAAAAGCGGTTCAATGCACGGCAAACCAATGCAAACTGTGATGCAAGCAGTAGAGCAATTATTAAATAAGTTACAGCCTGGCGATCGCATCTCAATAGTGGCTTTTTCTGGTGCTGCGGAAGTGATTGTTCCCCATCAAGTAATTCAAGACCCCAGCACCATTAAATCGCTGTTGCCAAAAAAACTCATCGCCAGTGGCGGTACTGCCATTGCTGCCGGGTTAGAATTAGGCATCACAGAACTGATGCAAGGTGCTAAAGGCGCTGTTTCCCAAGCTTTCCTCCTCACCGATGGACATGGTGAAAGCAGTTTACGGCTGTGGAAGTGGGAAATTGGCAACGATGACAACAAACGCTGTCTGGAACTGGCGCAAAAGGCAGCTAAAATCAATCTAACAATTAACACTCTCGGTTTTGGCAATAACTGGAACTCAGATTTACTCGAAAAAATTGCCGATGCTGGCGGCGGTAGTTTGGCTTATGTTGAGCATCCAGAACAAGTTTTAGAACAATTTGGGCGGTTGTTTGGTCGCATTACATCAATAGGGCTAACAAATGCTTATTTGCAGTTTTCCCTTGCACCTCATATCCGACTAGCAGAATTAAAACCCATCGCCCAAGTTTTTCCAGACACAATTGAGTTACCAGTACAGCAAACCACCAATGGCGGCTTTAAAGTCCGACTGGGTGATTTAATGCAAGATGTAGACCGGGTAGTTTTAGTCAATCTTTATTTAGGCAAATTACCAGCAGGAGAACAAGTCATTGGACAGATGCAGATTTGTTACGATGACCCCGCCTCCAACCAAGATGGCTTATTGTCTCCGATGATTAACATATCTGCTAATTTCCTGCGCCAATATCAACCCGCCCTCAATCCCCAGGTACAGCAGTCAATTTTGACATTAGCCAAATATCGCCAAACGCAGTTAGCAGAGATGAAATTACAACAAGGCGATCGCATCGGGGCTGCAACAATGTTACAAACTGCGGCGAACACTGCCTTACAAATTGGTGATACAAGTGCAGCCCAAGTTCTGCAAACATCTGCAACCCGCTTACAAACCGGCGAACAACTCTCCTCAGCCGAACTAAAAAAGACGCGAATTGTATCCAAGACAACTTTACAGAATTAATTATCTGTGCCAAAACTAGCTAAATTGTCCAGCCATAATTGACCTTTTCAATTTATCTGGAATATTTCAGCTATTTTTAATAATTCTGTGACCCAATCTTGTTATATTTATGGCCAAGAGCAAGAAAAGGCTTATCGCTTAAGCTTTTGAGATTGTTAAGGCAGATTACATCGACCAAGATTATTTCCTACAGAATAATCTTTACTCGGATTTTAATTTGCAAAAATTAACCTAGGGCATACCTATATTGTATAAAGATCACACATAACCTGACTTTACTCTTATCTTAACCTCAAAATTAAATAAAACCAAAGAAAGTTTCACTGATCAAATTTATAGGGTATAGGAAAATTGATTCCATGCTAACTAACAGAAGTCAATGCTATCTACTAGGACTCGTACTTGCAACTACCTTAAGTGCAAACATCCAATCTGTTAATGCTCAGTCTGTCAATTATTTAGAAGGTAGTGCAACCTCATCCACAATCAATTCGACCTTTGCCACTTTAGCGAGTAATCAATATCAAGCCAACACTCCTTTTATTGAGCCAACTCAAAATGTTAACCCCACAGCCATCTTTCCTAATTATGATGGTGAATTATTTCAGAATACAGATTCAATGTCTGGAGCTTTAGTGGGTTTGACAGTGAGTAAATATGACAAAATGCCAGTGGGTACTAATAAAGTATTCATGAGTAACGAAATGATTGCTAGTATGACATCTCAAGCAAATACTTCTGATGATGTACCTAACTCTCATTCTCTCCGACGCGGTACCCTGGTTAGCAATAACTACAACGCTATTAGTATGCTGCGGACAATGGACGATTCGCAAAACATCGCCTATGTAGGGATGAATGAAATTAACGCTGAACCCAGATCCGATGCTTTAAATAGAGAACTCAAAATCACAAACTACTTAGCTTTTGTACCAGAAAACACCTGCGTTAATTCTGAAAATACCAAGCTACCAAAAACTTGCCAAACCAAAAATGCTGAAAAAATGGTAGCTACTATGCCGATGATTCAGGCTAAAACTTGGTCGGCGCAGATGACTAAAGATTTTTCTTTTTGGCAGAATATGAATGTTTCTCTAGAAACAGCAAGCAGATAAAACCAGGGAAATTGTCGAGCAATCGTAGTAATTTACTAAACTGCTTGTCTAGGTAAAGAATCGAGAAGTGAAAATGAGGAGTTAATTTTTTCACTTTTGTCTATTGTAGTTGAAACGCCTATCAAGAAGTCAGTGTGTGAGTGAATAAATATTCAGACGTTTCAACTACCCATAAATATTACTTCACCCTTAAATAATACCAATTCGCAATTAAGAAATCTAGCTCCAGTAAGACTTTCCTGATTTCTATCTGTCGCATTCTTTTATTAAATTGGTATAAACACAATATTCCCCACTAATTTGTATCTTCTACAACGAGTAAAACAGTAGAAGCATATTTTGATTATTTAAAAAATCTAAAAAATCCTTTTGGTGTGGTAAGAAGATGGATAAGCTATTAAGCACTTAGTTTGCAGTTTAGACCGCAGGGGAGCAGAGGGGCAGAGGGGCAGAGGAGAGAGTTTAAGTCATTTATGTACAATTTCAATAGTGCAGCTTAAATGCTGATTAGCTTAGTACTTTTCTGTTGCGATCGCATCTCCAATTTACGTTTATGCTTTCAAGTATCATTTACGTCACTCTACTTAAATCAACTTGGTTCCAAAATTGAACCCATAAACAAAATGCTACCTGTTTGATTATCTCGAATGGCACAGAAGAAAGGACGGTCAACAATCATCCGAAATGGTTCTGGCTTGTCTCTCAGGGATGTGGCTACAATTCCCACTGATGTCGCCGCCGCCGCTTCTGTACCTTCTTCATTGACTTCTACAAAAGTTTTATGTTTTACCTCGCTAATCGCTAAATCTTTCCCCATTCCCGAAAAATTAGCTTGTGAACTAAAAGCTTCTTGCATTCCTAAAGCTTTTAGGGCATCGTTGAGTGTCACTTCGTAGTCAGTTTTAAACTTGGGTAGGCGAATAAAACCTTCTTGGCTACGAAATTGTGTTAACCATGTTTCCCAATTCTGAGCATTTAAGTTTTGATAAAAAGATTTGAGATTGGAGTTTTGTTTTGGCAAAAAGACATAAAAGCTGACTTTGCCATCTTTGCCATAAGGTAAACTTACTGCTTGAAACTGCTCGTTTTCATAATATTTATACTCCCCGGTTTGAGACATCATAGAATGTCGTTTTTGCTGCCCTGGTGCGCTGTAAAAAGGATGTTCAGCAGTTTGGCTTTTATCAAACTTCTCACTCCATTGCCCTTTAAAGTAAATAGCATTAATTAAAAACAGCACTTGATTGGGTTGTATTTGGTCAACAATTTTGTTGATTTTGCCTTGGGTATTATCATTCACCCAGTTATTAATACTGTTTAAGGCAGATGCAGATTTAAAGTCTAAATTGGCTACTTTGGCTTTGTAAAATTCTTGGTTTCGTTGCAAAAAGTCTGGACGTAAATTCACATCTTTATTTACCCAAAGTGAGTTGGCAATATTTAACTGCACATTAGCATCAGGATTTTCTAAGCTACTTTTTAAAGCAGCATAATTAGAGTTAATCGCAGGCAGACTCAGACCTTGTAATTCCAGGGTTTTAGCCATTGCCTGTTGGGTAGAACCACTAGCACCGTTGTAGGTCATAGCTAAGGCGATCGCTACACTAGTGGGTGAAATAAAAATGTTTTTTTCGCTACCTTCTGCTTGCAAAACTTCCGAAAACAACTTAAAGCCAAATTTGTTATTAGCATTTACTAATTTTGTATCAGCTTTGACGGTTTTTTTTTGCAATGGTATTTCTGGTTGAGGCATTTTCGAGTCTGCAAAAGCATCATTATTACTATTGACTTGAGAACAACCAAGTACACCTAGCAAAACTACACTTGCAGCCGCTAGAACATAGCGTCTTCCTAGACTGACAGCGTAACGTCTTTGTAGAAAACTTGCTTTCATCCCGCTTAATTTTTGCCGATTCATTCTTCCACCTCACTTACCAAAGATTAATCAAGATTGATGCTCAATGCCTTAATGATTAACTATTGCATTAATTCAAGGCTCATCCTTTGACGGTTACAGTTTTTGTAACGGCAATCAAAAGAAAGTGATAAATGGAAAATGAATCTCTTCTTTCTTTGTATCCTTTGCACCCTACCTGCGGGAAACACGCCTAAAACCTGGATTTCTCACAAGAGAGAAATCCAGGGGTGTGGGAGGTGTGGGAAGGGTGGGAAGGGTGGGAGGATGGTGAAGAAATCTTTCCCCCTCCTCTCCCCACACTCCCCTCTCTCCCCACACCCGTTACCCATACGTGAGAAATTCGGGTAAAAGACTGCTTCAGTGCTTGCGCGTCTATGTGGTTCGTTATCTATAGGAATCCGGTTTGATTTCTGAATTTATTTGTGTAGGTCGGGAATAGGGAATGGGGAGTCGGGAGTAGGAAAGAAGCCTGATCTGAGTGTACTGATTTTTTTCCCAAATCAAATATGAGTCCTATAGTTCTATATATAAGTAGTAGACTGCCGAAACTCTATCAGCGTTTATCTGCGTTTATCTGCGGTTAATTTTCTTCTTGTCAGTCCTGTAGAGTCACGAATCAATTTCCTGATTGCAGCGATCGCACACTTAATATAGGTAATTTTTTTCGTAAAAGAAGAATTTGCAGATAAAATTTTACCACAGATTGAGACAAAACCACGAAAGTATGCTTTAAATATAAAGTTAATCTCTCACAACGGTTTTGACCTCGACATTGTACCGTTTTTCAGCGTTCAGGGTCAGGCAACGGAGTTTCTTCGGCAAAGATAGCAATTTGCAGCAGAAAAAACAGTTGTCTGGGGTGATTCAGGTAATGATATTGCATTGTTCGCTGTGGGCAATCAACGGGGAATCATATTTAGTAATGCTCAATGGCATACTAAATATCCGACTGACTATCGGTAAGTAGCACAAAACCCTTGTGTTGAGGGAATTCTAAAAGTTTTGTAATATTGTGGATTCTTATGATTAGCTATCTCAAAGGTCTTGTTGCAGGTGTTCAGACAATTGGCGGTAATCGTGTCATTTTGACTATCGAAGTCAATGGTATTGGTTACGATTTGCAAGTTCCCCAAAGGTTAGCACAGCAGTTACCAGAATCAGGCGGAGTGGCGCAAATTTTCACTCATTATCAAATTCGGGAGGAAGTACCTTTACTCTATGGCTTTGCTTCTCCAGCAGAACGAGACTTATTTCGCCACTTGCTAACGGTTAGCGGGATTGGTGCAGCTTTAGCGATCGCCCTCTTAGACACTTTGGAATTACCAGATTTAGTCCAAGCCATCATCGCAGGTAACACCCAAATCTTAATTCAAGCCCCTGGTGTGGGCAAAAAAACCGCAGAACGCATCTGTCTAGAACTGAAAAGTAAATTGATTGAATGGCGCAAATCAGCAGGGTTCTTCGTCGCTACAGGCGGCCCAGCACCAGGGATTTTAGAAGAAGTGCAGATGACTTTGTTCGCCTTGGGTTACACAGCCCACGAAGTTAGCCACGCCTTACACGTTGTGAGTGAAGACATTGGGCTACCAAAAGATGCTTATGTGGAAGATTGGATTAAACAAGCGATCGCCCACCTCAGCAGCGAACAAGTACAGTAATATAGGAATCCGGTTTGATTTCCGAATCTACTTGTGTAGACAGGGAGTAGGGAATAGGGAGTCGGGAGTAGGAAAGAAGCTGTATCTAAGTGTATTGATTTTTTTCCTAAATCAAATATGAGTTCTGTCTCAATTCGTAATGGTGATGCGTCTGCCATATCAGAAAATTAACGCAGCGACAGAGCAGGGTAATAGCTATGACACCACAAGAAGAATGTCTAAAGATTTATCTAGTTGTAGCTAGAATCACATAGACTGAGGAATGAAAGAATAGCTGCTAAAATCCCTTCAATTTCATGAAGCTGTATATTATTCGCCCTAAAACTTCCTCAGTTACTCGCTCTCTTTCCCTGATGTCGAGAAAATTAACGCCCCAAAGTCGGAGGATGCAAGCGGCGGAAGTAAAAGCTTTTTGGCAGCAAGACTCAGTTTATCAAGAAATTCAACGCTGGATTGCCGACGCGCGAGAGGATGGTGTAATTCAAATTGCTCAAGCAGAAACGGTGATTACAGGTACGGTTATTGTAAAAATGACCGAAGAAGAAGCAGCCAGGATGCGTGAAGAGTTACCTGATGCTGATATCACAGAAGACCGCCCAATTGAGTTAATTCAACCCGAAGCCAGCGCAAATGATTTAAAAACAGAAATTTCTCAATCTGATTTATGGCATTTAGCAGCAATTAATTTAGATAATTGCCGTCAAAAAGGGTATGAATATACAGGTCAAGATATCACGATTGCCGTTTTAGATACCGGGGTAGATGGCAATCATCCAGCATTAAAAGGGAGAATAACTAAAGCCTTTACCTTTGATGCCCAAAATTATCAGGTACTGCCCATGAATCCTAGTGTTGATACACACAAACACGGCACTCACGTTGCGGGATTAATTTGCGGCAACAAAATTGGTGTTGCGCCTAATACTAATATTTTCAGTGGAGTAATAATTCCTGGTGGTACTGGCAATCTTTCTGATTTTATTTTGGCGCTGTCTTGGGTAAGCCAACAACCAGAAATTAGCATTGTCAATATATCGGCTGGCTTTATTGGCTATTTACCAGATATGGAAATAGCAATTGAAAGTTTGCTTTTATCTGGCATTTTACCAGTTTGTGCTGTGGGCAATGAAGGCAGAAATCGTACCCGTAGCCCTGGTAATTATCGGGATGTAGTTTCCGTTGGTAGTTCAACTATTGACAAGCGCATTGCTGGCTTTAGTGGCAGTGCTACATTAAATACAGGTTCCCATCAATATCAAGTACCCAATTTAGTTGCACCGGGGAAAGAGATTTATTCATCAATACCAGGAGATAAATACGAAGCAATTAGCGGTACTTCAATGGCTACGCCGATTGTTTCGGGAATTGCCGCCTTAATTTTAGAAGAATATCCCAACATAGAAGTTTTAGATTTAAAAGAAGAATTATTTGCTAGATGTGAAACTTTACAAGTTCCACAAGACCGCCAAGGCTACGGCTTAATTCAAGTAAAATTATAAGCAATTCTCAAGTACATGAATACACTCCACTCGCGCTGTCGCGTACCCTCCCCAACTACGGTGTACCCACAAGTCTAATTACCCCCCTTAATCCCCCCTTGTAAAGGGGGGAAATTGTTCCCTCCCCTTTACAAGGGGAGGGTTAGGGTGGGGTAATTCTATAACTTGTGTTTACACCACAGCCCTTTGGTAAGAGGAGGGTTAGGGAGGGGTTCTTTTGTAACTTACTGAAGTTGGAAACGCTATCTATATGAGACTAGAACCTCAGCATCTAGAAAAAATTGACGACTTGCTAAAACAAGAGCTAGAAGAAGCCAGAGGCGATGAAGAATTGCTGGTAATTATGCAGCTTGAAGGCAAAGATTCACAATCAGAAAATAACTTTGTTCCTAATCTCAAACCCGCAGATTTTCCTAATCGCCAAGCTTATCGTCAAGCGTTGATTGATTTGCAAAAGCAGCAAGTAAAAAATGCTGTTGGTGAGACAATTAAAGAGTTAGAAAGCTTAGGACTAACTATTACTGGCGGTGAAATGAGCGAAACAGTAATAGTCAGAGGAGAAGCACGGCAAATTTTAAGCAGCTTGGAATTAGCAGCAGTGCGCCGCGCTAGTTTAGATCGAGCTATTGCAATTAACGACGCTGGTAAATATTTAGCAACAATTATAAGCCAAGTAATTGATACTTCAAACCCACAAGTTCCGCCAAAAATTCTCAAGTCTGCCTCGCAATATTACCAAAATTATTACAAGCGGTATGGCAAATTAAGAGTGTTGGGTATGAAACAGTTCGTACCTTTAGATTATATTTATACTGCTGTTCAAGTTCTCAGTAATGAGGAAATAGCTAATTCAGTATCACTCCAGGATTTAGAAAAAGCTTTTAGAAAAGCTAATAGGGGAGTATTTAGTTCAGATAAAACTGCAAGAAAGGAAGGGATAGCAGTTGCTAATAAAAATCAATCTTTGATGGTATTAGGTGCGCCTGGAAGCGGTAAATCGACATTTTTACGCAAGATAGGATTAGAAGCACTCAAGGGAAAACAAGGTAAATTTAAATATGAGTGCATTCCTATCTTGATTGAATTGAAAAGATTTAATGTTGATGAGATTAATATTAAAGAATTAGTTTTTCAAGAGTTTAACTGTTGTAATTTTGTTGAAGCTGAAGTTTTAACCAAAAAGCTATTAGAGGCAGGAAAATTACTCATATTACTTGATGGTTTAGATGAAGTACCAACTAAAAACTTGAATGCAGCAGTTACACAAATTCAAGATTTTGTTAAGCAATATCAAACAAATAGATTTATTGTTTCTTGCCGCACTGCTGCTTATCATCAACAGTTTAGACGATTTGAGAATGTAGAGATTGCTGAGTTTACTGATGAGCAAATAAAACAATTTATCAATAATTGGTTTCAGTCAGAAGAAGATAAACAAGCTGATACGGCTGGGCAATGTTGGGAGTTACTGCAAGAAAATGAATCTGCCAAGGAATTAGCTAGAACGCCTTTATTGCTGACTTTTATTTGCCTTTACTACGATGAATATCAAAGTTTTACTAACAATCGCAGCGAATTATATAAAAAAGCTCTAGATATTTTATTAGATAAATGGTTGGCGGAAAAAAGAGTAAAACGCGATCCGATTTTTAAGGATTTTACCATTGCTATTGAAGAAAGCTTACTGGCAGAAATAGCTTATCAAGGATTTGGAAAAAATCGGCTATTCTTTACCAGAGATGAGCTAATAGAACAAATTCAAACTAATTTAAACAAAAATGAAAACGCACCTAAAACTTTAAATAGCAAAGCAGTTTTAAAAGCAATTCAAGTAGAGCAAGGAATTTTAGTAGAAAGGGTAAGAGATGCTTATGCTTTTTCTCATCTAACGCTGCAAGAATATTTAACTGCTAAATATATTTGCGACTGGCAATTAGTTGATGAGTTAGTTAGTTGTTATTTAATAGATATAAACTGGAGAGATGTATTTTTATTAACATCAGGTTTGCTACGTCCAAATGCAGATCAGTTATTACTGCACATGGAAAAAGAGGCACAGAAATACATTAACACGCCTAAGTTAAAAGCTTTAATAGAATGGGCAGAGGGTGAAACAATAGGCTCACCAGGAGATATAAAACCTGTTGGTAAAAGAGCGATCGCTCACGCCAACGCCAACGCCATCGCCAGCACCAACTCCTACGCCATCGCCTGCGCCATCGGCTACACTAACGCCAACGCCATCGCCTGCGCCAACGCCTACACTAACGCCAACGCCAACGTCTGCGCCATCGCCATCACCAACGCCAACGCCTATACCTACGCCATCGCCAACGCCATCTATCAAGCTATTGGAGCTATCCGCACTCTTGAAAAATTACAAATATTCAATCACTTAAACTTTACTAATTTAATAAAGCAATTGCAAGATTTAAAGGCAACAATTCCTGATGATAATCAATCGCAAGGTTTCGAGTCTGCAAACAAATTGCGAGAAACCTTGCTCAAAGCTTTTAATTTAAATTCAGAAATGGTGAGTTTATCTAATGAAGAATTAGCAGCTTGGAATAATTATCTATATGCCAATTATTTAATCTTGCAGTGCAAACAAGCAGCCGTGATAGTATCGCCTCAAACTTGGGCAGAAATAGAAGATAGAATGCTACGTCTACCAGAAGAGAAAAGTAAGAGTATCTTTTCTAGATTCAAACGGAATTTCTAATGCAATACGGCTCAGGTGTAGCGACTGTCTTAAAAGTCAAGATATCGCCATCACTTTATAATTTCTAGCCGACAAAAATGTTAACGCACATAAATTGCGATCGCTACGTACCTACCCTTAAACAACGTCTAACAGCAAACAATCAGTCAGCTATGTAACGAAAAATACTTAGCCAGACATGACATAACACAAGTCTGTTGTTCTTAACGTGAACGTGAAAGTTGCTACACCTTGTGCGTAACACGGAAATGTAAAAACGGAAGCTCTTACACAAAAAGCAGAAGCTCTTACATCTTGCGCGTAACACGGAAACGTAAAAGCGGAAGCTCTTACACAAAAAGCAGAAGCTCTTACAACTTGCGCGTAACACGGAAATGTAAAAGCGGAAGCTCTTATACCATTTCACTTTAAAAATGATACGGATATGCAAGTAGCGCCTCGACTTCGCTCGGCGACCAGAAGCAGAGTTGCAGAGGAAACGATTTCTATCAGTAATTTCGTGAAATGGTATTACATCTTGCGCGTAACACGGAAATGCGAAAGCAGAAGCTCTTACACAGAAAGCAGAAACTGTTACTGTGTTAAAAATTAGAGTTTGTGCGATCGCCATCTTGTCACCACACATTATCGAAACCAGTGCAGGTAAGTTTTTTAGAATAAAGTGAAGCTATAGCAATCTGAGTTGATTTGTGAAAATTGAGAGGCTCAGATCCCCGACTTCTTAAAGAAGTCGGGGATCTTGTCGTTCACAAATGATTTAGGACTGCTATAGGAGCGATTAAACTCTAAAAATTGATCGCACTTAAATCTGGCTCTGTCAAAGAATTTAAAAACGTCCACAACTGCAAATCGGTAAAATCGGGAATTGCCATAAACGCGCCGACTGTTTGCAGATTTTGTGGATCGTGGGTGGAGGCGATACCAATGGTAGGAATCCCAGCCGCAACAGCCGCACGAATACCCGAAGGTGAATCTTCCAGGGCGATCGCTTTCTCTGCGTTAATCTTTAACTTGTTTAAAGCAGCTTGATAAGGTGCAGGATCAGGTTTACCAGCAGTGCAATCCTCTGCCAAAATCACTGTATGAAAAGCTTCTTTAATCCCTAAAACCTCAAGCACAAATTCTACATTCAACCGAGGTGCATTGGTGACTAATGCCCGTTTTAACTGATGTGTCTCTGTCCAAGCTAGGAGTTCAGCAAATCCACTCAACGGTTGCAGATGGGAAGCTAATTCACGAAATAATGCTTCTTTATCGTCGGCAAATTTCTGCCCTTCTGCTGGTGATAATTGCGGCAAAATATCTTTGACAATTTCTGGATTCAAACGTCCACTAATCCGAGATTTGTAGAATTTTTCATCTATTTCAATGTTGTAGTCTGCCAACATTTGCTGCCAAGCTTGGTAATGTATCGGATCAGTATTGACAATAGTGCCATCCAAGTCAAAGAGAACTGCTGCCAGCATAATTTTTTAAGTGTAAATAAATATTAACTTTCTTTACACAGTTTACCCTAGAAGTGTGAAGTATGAAAGGAAGCAGTTTATTAGAAGTCTGAAGTCTGAAAGAAAGAAGTTTATATAATTAAGTAGGGTGACGCACTGCTGAAAGGATGTTTTAATCGTTATCGTGTTGGTAGGTGGTGCGTTACGGCAAATTTATACTTTGTGTCACGCTCAAATCCTCACATTGCCATAACACACCTTACTAGACTTCATACTTCATACTTCACACTTCATACTTCACAATGGTTGCTGCCAAAAACTTTTTTCGTGTTGATGATTTACAAGTGCAAGTTTACAATTCTGAAGCAGAAATGGCTGAGAATGTTGCACAAATTACCAGGAAATATTTAAAGGATATCTTAGAAAAACAGGGGAAAGCTGCCGTTTTATTAGCCACAGGGAATTCCCAACTCAAATTTCTAGATGCGTTAATTAAGTTGGGTGGCGTAGATTGGTCAAAAATTACTTTATTTCACTTAGATGAATATTTAGGTATTACGGCTGATCATCCTGCAAGTTTCCGGCGTTATCTGCGAGAACGGGTAGAAAATAAACTGACTCCGCAGGAATTTCATTATCTCGAAGGTGATACATTAGAGCCTGTGGCTGAATGCGATCGCTACACGCAATTACTCCAAGCACAGCCAATCGATTTATGTTGCTTAGGTATTGGCGAAAATGGACATTTAGCTTTTAATGATCCTGATGTTGCTAATTTTCATGATCCTTATAGTGTCAAGTTGGTGAAATTAGATATAGTCAATCGCCAACAACAAGTAAATACTGGTCATTTTTCCAATATCGACAGTGTGCCACAGTATGCTTTTACTGTCACCCTACCATTAATTTGTACAGCAAAAAAAATTATCTGCCTAGCACCAGAAAAACGCAAAGCCCAGATAGTAAAACAGATGTTACAACAAACAATCAGCACCGATTGTCCGGCATCAATTCTCCGTCGTCAATCACAAGCAACTTTATTTTTAGATGTCGATTCCGCTAGTTTATTGGATTAAAAATGCTAGAAATTACCATCACTACTCCCTACGTTCTAGCTTAATACTAGACAAACAAGCCTCAAGATAAGTGCAATCTTCACATTTGATTTCTTCGCCTGGATTAGCACAGCCGCAAGGAGGTGAAATCAAGCATTCACTTAGTTTTTTAGAAGTTGAAGAGGGTTTTAATATTATCTCAGCAACCACTTCTTGTAGGCAGAAAATTACATCCCGTACCATAATATTGAACCTTTGGTTATCTAGGTAAACTAATTATTCATTCATTATTAGGACTTACGCAATAACCCTCTCAAATCCTCTTAACTTCGTGTCCTAACCTGCGGGAAGACGCGCAAGCGTCTACGTTTTTTCATGATTTTGTGTAAGTCCTGGTTATTTAAGTGATGAGTAAAATGTAAAATTAATTGCACTCATACCAATTCTGTATGAAGATGCACTAAATTAAAGAACGAACCACAAAGGGCGCATAGACGCGATAGCGGCTTCCCGTTCGCGTAGCGTCTCCCTTTGGGAGAAGGGTAGGACACAAAGAAAGAAAAGATAAAAGATTAAATGCAGCCTCACATAGAATTGGTATCAGCGCATAGCGTTTAAAGTCATAATTTCAATCACTTGACTTTATTTATGGGTTTTCACTCAGCACTCAGCACTTTCAACTCAGTACTCCTAAACTGATAAATTTCAGTTGACCACTTTACCCATGCTGAAACTTGATCCTCAAAGACAAACTCTCTTCTTTGAGAATTAGCAGTCTCAGCTACTAATACCTTGAGAGTTACGGTTTGCATATTAGGATTCATAGTCTGCTGTCCGTAACCAATCACTTTTCCTAGATGACCCGTTTGTTGATTCAGCACATAATCACCAATGGTGAACATAGTGACACTTTCAACGTTAATAAATAGGTGAATCTTTAAAATTCTCTATAAAAAAATAAATAAAAACCTCATGCTTATAGGATGATTTACTTTATCCTATTTTCATATATTCTCTAACTATCGATAGATGTCATTTTACAGTGCAGTAAAAGTTTATAGGGTATAGAGGCTAGATGAATGTAACTCATTGGGATGAAAACCTCTGTATTTTAGGTTGATAGGGACTTTCTATTATTTGAAATAAATCTTGAATAAAAATAAAACCCGATTTAGGCAATAAATCGGGTTTGTTATCCTTTGTTATTAAATACAGCGTTTTTCATCTTAATAAGGTACATTCATCTAGTTTCTAGTCTCTAGCCTCTATCTCCTATCAATTTGTACTTCACCAGACTGATAAACGCTATATTTAGCCTCATCTGTTTAATGCTAACTCTTGTTTTTGTTTCATAATTGATAAATACTCATTACGAGTTCCATCTACACGGTAGTGGTCGCAGATGCGACAGAGTTTGAGCAAATCCAATCGACTAAATACTTTTTGGCGTTCAATTCCGTTATCGTTTCGCCAGCGCCAAAAAGTTGTTCGGTCAATACGGCGATCGCTCTCAGGCCATCTTCTGCGAGATAAAAAATTTACCAGTTCTTCTTCGTAAAACAAGTAGCCCTTTGGTAACTTCAAGAGTTCTTCTCTTAAATCATTTAGCGGTATGAGTGGATCTAGCTCAGATAGTCTCATGCCAGCAAGCCCTTATAGTTTCTTTTACATTCAATTACACAGAGCAATTTTGCAACACGGTTTTATCACTTTCTGTTGAATTGAAATACTGCAAAGTTAAGTCTTAATAGAGTAATCAGATAGTAGGGTGAAAATGATAGAGTAATTCTCCCTACTACTTTTTTTACTCGCTTTTCTCAACAAACAGTACAAATTTACGTGATTTAATCAAACACAATAAACTGATTGATACTTAATTGCAACCCTCATGCAACAAATTTGATATCATGTTCAGCTATTTCAAATAATTATCAAAATCTACTTTTAGATAGATGTATGATTTCTATGAAATAAACATAACCGCGATCGCCTGTTGTTTACTGCCAATGATACGACTACTAACACTGTAATAGGCGATCGCAAAACTTACACTACATTTACCCAAAAATCTGCTGTACCAACTTTACCATTACGCTGAAATTGCATCCACAGTTTATAAGTTCCAGGTTGAGGAAAGTTAGTGACGAATTTTATCTGTCCATCTGCACTATTCTTGTGGGCATGAGCATGGATATAATCATTAACTGTCAACGGCGATGAACTTTTCACAATCACTAAATGACCTCTTTCGCCTAAATAAGGCTCTAAATCCTTAACTGGCTGATTATTTGCCGCATCTTTGATATCAAAATTTAAGGTAACTTCTTTACCAGCCTGAATGTTTTGATTGGCAGCATCGAGATTAACTTTAGTATTAGATATGACTTTAATTTTCTCAAATTTTTCTAAACTTTTTGGTAAAGGAATTGAACCAGGAATTTTAACTTGCATTAATGATATTGCTTCATTTTGTCCAGAGGGTTTATAGTCACTAAACAAACTATAGTTACCAGGACTGGAAAAAGTTGCACTCACTTCAAAACGACCATTACCTTTGTAACTGGGATGAATATGATCATAAGATGCTAAATCCTCGCGCACAATAATTAAGTGCATCAGTTTTTCTTGAAAAGTATCAAACTTGTCGATAGATTTACCAGCAGTATCTTGAACATTAATCACTAAATTAACAGGCTGATTTGGTATCAAATTTTTTGGCGCAGTTAGTTTTGCTTGGGTAGTAATTTTTGTCTTAGC
This sequence comes from Aulosira sp. FACHB-615, assembly GCF_014698045.1. GTDB lineage: Bacteria > Cyanobacteriota > Cyanobacteriia > Cyanobacteriales > Nostocaceae > Nostoc_B. Next base: position 168,672 of record NZ_JACJSE010000011.1, on the reverse strand, counting down.
TTCATCCCCAGAATGTTCCATTGAGTGTCCCTGATGTTCACTCGACATACTATGCTGATGATCAGTATGTTGTGAGTCACCACCAGATACCTGCGTTTTATCCGATTTTGTCACCGATGAGCAAGCAGGTACTATCAATAGGCTAGTTAATACAATAATTCCCGTCCAAAAACGCTTCATTTTGTTTTTATCCTCCAATTTAACAGAGCATTTTAATGAAAATGTTACTTAACTGCTCATAAGATAACTAATCAAGACAAAAGTTATCAAAACTAAGTTATATTTGTTATACAACATAAACTCAATTTCAGAAAATTTACGGTAACAAGTCACGGACTTTTAAGATAACTTGATGTCAATCAATATTTATTACATTACTTAGTTAAAAAGCCGATTATTATGCAGTATGAAGGATACAAGTACTTTAGGAGTGTCTGCACACTGAGCAGTTAGAAAACTATTCCACAACCATGATCCTCCGGTAAAGACTTTTACAATTAACAGGTTTTGAGGATGGCATTTTTAGATAATTTTTTTTTACTAACCAGTTTATTCCCCACGGACATTGCTATCTCTGGAAGCCGGCATTGGTTGGGTTGCATGTTATTTCCGACTCACTCACTGCAATAGCCTATTATTCAATTCCATTCATGCTGGTTTATTTTGTCCGCAAACGCGAAGATTTGCCGTTTGACTGGATATTTTTAATGTTTGGTGCATTTATCATTGCTTGCGGTACAACTCATGTGATGGATGTTTGGACACTTTGGTATCCAAATTATTGGTTATCAGGGTTGATTAAAGCCATCACAGCTTTGATTTCAGTCATTACAGCTGTACAACTTGTGCCATTAATACCTCAAGCATTAGCTTTACCTAGCCATGCACAACTAGAAGCAGCAAACTCGCAATTAGCCACAGAAATTGCTGAACGCAAACGCACAGAAGAAGTACTCAGAGAAAGTGAAGAACGTTGGCAATTAGCTTTGCGTGGCAATAATGATGGAATTTGGGATTGGAATATTAAAACAAATCAAGTTTTTTTCTCTTCTCGTTGGAAAGAAATGCTTGGTTATGAAGACGATGAAATTAAAAATCATCTGCAAGAAATTTGGACAAGGATTCACCCAGATGATTTAGATGCTGTAGTCAAAGCGGTGCAGAATCACTTTGCCAAAGTTACGCCATTTTACGCTAAAGAATTTCGGGTACTTTGTAAAGATGGGACGTATAAATGGATATTAGATCGGGGTCAAGCCTTGTGGGATGAAAATAATAATGTCGTCCGGATGGTAGGGTCACATACAGATATTACTGAACGTAAGCAAACCGAAGAAACTTTAAGTAAAATACTCACACAACTAGAAATTAAAGTAGAAGAACGCACAGCAGAGTTAAAAAAAATCAATAAATCACTAGAGATAGAAATTACTAAACGTAAACAAATAGAGAAGGCATTAAGAGATAGTGAAGAGAGATTTCGGACGGCATTTCATCAAGCAGCAGTAGGAATTGCCCATGTAGCTTTAGATGGCAGATGGTTATTAGTTAACCAAAGGCTTTGCGATATTGTTGGTTATACAGCCGAAGAATTAGAGTTACGCACCTTTCAGGAAATTACTCACCCAGATGATTTAAATGAATCTTTGAAATATGTTGATGAAATATTAGTAGGTAATATCCAAACATATTCCATCGAGAAACGTTATTTTCGCAAAGATGGTGTTGTAATCTGGATTAACTTGACTGTTTCGTTAACACACCATTCTTCGGGAGAGCCAAAGTATTTTATTGCTGTGATTGAAGATATTAGCGATCGCAAACAATCTCAAGCACAAATTCAAGCATCATTACTCGAAAAAGAAGTTTTACTCAAAGAAATTTACCATCGGGTCAAAAATAATTTACAAGTAATCTCAAGTCTGCTGAATTTACAATCTGACTATATTAAAGAACAAGAAGATATGTATGTCTTTCAAAAAAGTCAGCAGCGCATCGAATCAATGGCATTGGTACATGAGAAAATGTATCAATCTCCTGACTTAGCTCGTATTGATTTTGGTGAATATATTCAAGATTTAGTTGCAAGTTTATTTAGCTCTTACGAAATTAATGCAGGTGCAATTTCTTTAAGGTTTTATCTTGAACATCAGGTTTTACTCGGTTTAGATTTGGCAATTCCCTGTGGTTTAATTGTACATGAACTAGTATCTAACTCTTTAAAATACGGTTTTCCTAATGGGAGGAATGGCGAAATCACTGTGGGAATCACCGAAGATTTAAATCAAAATTTTACTATTTTTGTTAGCGATAATGGAGTCGGCTTACCACCTAATTTCAATTTCCAAAATACAGCATCTTTAGGTTGGCAGTTGGTTGAGGCATTAACTCAACAAATTTCGGGAAATATTAAGATTAACAGTCATACTGGTGTAGAATTTCAAATAACATTTCCCTTAGTCTAAATTAAAGGGGATACTACTTTATAAGTATACAGGAGGTGCTAAGAAAGTTTTAATTACATATAGTTGCTTTTTTAGATATTTAATTTGTCTATGATTGGTAATTCATTTGATAATACAAATACATGACAGACGCGAATATTTTAGTTGTAGAAGACGAATCTATTGTTGCTAAGGATTTACAAAATAGACTGAGAAAATTTGGCTATACAGTTTCTGCAATTGCTTCTTCTGGACAAGAGGCGATTAATAAAGCTAAAGAATTTCGCCCTGACTTAGTACTGATGGATATCCGTTTAAAAGGGCAAATGGATGGCATACAAGCAGCAGCAGAAATTCATAAATATTTAGATATACCGATAATTTATTTAACGGCTTATGCAGATGAGGATACCTTAGAAAGAGCTAAAATAACCGAACCATTTGGTTATTTACTCAAACCTTTCAAAGAAAGAGAACTAAAAACAAATATTGAAATTGCGCTAACAAAGCATAAACTAGAACAACAATTGAAAACTAACCAAAAATGGTTAGCGACATTACTTAATAGTATTAGTGATGGTGTGATATCTAGCGATCGCAATCAACTGATCACCTTTATGAATCCGGTGGCGGAAAAGTTGACGGGGTGGACACAGGCAGAAGCGATCGCTAAAAATATAGCAGAAGTATTTAAAATTATTGATATCAATACTAGAGAAGCTTTAGAAAATCCTATCAAAACAGTTTTAGCATCAGAGGCGATCGCACCTTTTTCAACTACCACTATTTTAATTGCTCAAAACGGTACCGAAACACCAATAGATCCCAGTGCTGCACCCATCAAAGACGATAAAAACCATCTCATTGGTGCGGTGTTAGTGTTTCGGGATGTAACAGAAAGACTACAGGCAATGGCAGCGAAAGAAAAGCAAATGCAGCAAGAGCAACTTGTAGCCCAATGGGAACAGCTTAATCAATTCAAAAATGACTTTTTAAATTTAGTTTCCCATGAATTGCGATCGCCACTCTATCACATGAAAGGTATGATTCAAATGTTACAGATATCAACGGCTGTTCAAGAACAGCATTATTTTCTGGACATTTTAGAAACCGAGTGCGATCGGGAAATGGCACTAATCAACGACTTACTAGAGTTACAACGCCTGGAAAGTTCATCAAATCTCCTACTTGCTCCTGATTTATTAGTTTTACAACAGTGGCTACCTTGGCTCATCGAGCCATTTCAAATTCGCACTCAAGAACATCAACAAACCTTGCACCTTTATCTACCAGAAAATTTACCCGCATTATTTTCTGATCGTCCTAGCTTAGAACGTATCTTAGTAGAATTACTTAACAATGCTTGTAAATATACACCTGCTTGTGGCGAAATTGTGTTGAGTGTTAGCCATGAAACTGCTGAAATTCCAGCCAAAATGATTTTTACCATAAGTAACTCAGCAGAAATTCCCGTCGATGAATTACCCAAAATTTTTCAAAAATTTTACCGCTTCCCTAATGCAGATATTTGGAACCAAGGTGGTACAGGCCTAGGTTTAGCAATTGTCCAGAAGTTAGTCACACAGCTACAAGGTAGTATCCAAGTCACCAGCCATCAGGGATGGACAACGTTTACTTTAACATTGAGTGATTTAGAAATCAGTTAATACCATTTTGGATTTTAGATTTTGCGAAAAGTTGCGTGGGCGGGTTCCCCGACTTGAGCAAACTTTTCAAGACAGATTTTGGATTGGGTAAGGGTTGATCGGTAAGCTTTTGAGCCATCCATCTGTCGCAATCATTTTTTAATTTGGTATAAGTCAAGAGACTAGTACAACAAGGCAAAAGTCAAAGGTCAAAAGGAAAAAGAAAGAATAGTGATACCACAAGCTTTTTAGCAATTTCTTATGGTCACTGAGCGTACTTGTACTGAGCGCAGCCGAAGTAGTCGAAGTGTGGTCGGTTTATTTCCGCCGAACTGTACTAGTCTCTCTTTTCCCACTTAGATGACATAATCCTAAATCGCCAACTCAAAACTATAGCCGCACTAGCTAAACCTATGGCTAATCCCCACCACAGGCCGATAGTACCATAACCAAAACCAATTCCCAGGGCGTAACCCATCAATAAGCCAACACACCAGTAAGCAAAAATCCCAATTAACAGTGGGATACGAGTATCTTTTAAACCGCGTAATGCTCCAGAGGCAGTGACTTGGATGCCATCAACAATTTGAAAAATTGCTGCAACTGCTAGTAATTTGATTGCTAGATTGACAACATCTTGATTGTCTGAATTGTGAGTGTCGAGATAAAGCGAAACAATCAATTTGGGAACTGACCAAAATATTAGAGCCGCGATCGCCATTGATAAAGCCCCCAAGGCAATACCTACATATCCAGCCAAGCGGACACCCTGTAAGTTTTCCTCTCCCGCTAATTGCCCAACACGCACTGTCGTTGCCAAAGAAATACCCAAGGCCATCTGAAATGACATCGAAGCTGTTTGCAAAGCAATTTGATGGGCGGCGAGCGCAGTTGTTCCTAATTGCCCAATAATAAAGGTGACAACGGTAAATAATCCGGCTTCTACAGCAACTAATCCGCCGATTGGTAAACCAATTTGAAAAATTTCCCAAACAATGCGCCAATTTTGTTGGTTGAAGTTAGTAATAGATGACAACTGAAATATTTTATAAACTGCAAAGCGACGTTGACTAAATACATAAATAGCTAGAGTAATAAACATACTCCACAGTGACAAAGTACTTGCCCAACCAATACCAGCTAGTCCTAGGGCGGGTAGTCCGAATTTGCCAAACATTAAAACATAGTTAGCTGTAATATTGAGCAGCGTACCCAAGACAACAGTTACCATCACTAACTGCGGTTGGGAAAGGGCAGACAGAAAGCTTTTGAATACAGCAAAACCCAATGCAGGGATAAAACCCCAAGCGATCGCTCTTAAATAAGTTTGTGCTAGTGAGGCTGCATTCACATCCTGCCCCAACAGTACCAGCAAAGTACTACCATGCCAAAGTAATACTGTAATTGGAATGCCTAATAGCAGGGAGATTCTTAACCCTTGTCGCACAATTTGACCAACTTGTTCAGGCTTCCCGGCTCCGTATGCTTCTGCTGCTAAGGGGCTAACAGCAGCAATAATACCTGTAGTAATCATCAAACAAAAGGTATATACTGCCACACCCAAGCCTCCAGATGCGATCGTCTGACTGCCTAACCAACCCATCATCACTGTATCGACAAAGCCGGTCGCTGATTGGGCTAGTTGGGCTGCTGCTAGTGGAACAGCTAACAGCAGACATTGTTTAACTTCAGAAATCAATCTGGAGCCACTGGTATTGTCCTTGCTCATTAGATTTGAAAATTACTTGAGGATGGGGAAATTTGCCATCTTCCGCTTTTGCAAAAGATGGCAAAGCGTGAGTGAAGTAGACAAATTAGTTATCAAAACTAGATAGATAGTCTATTGTCGTTCTGACTTTAGACTTCTGACTCCTAAATTCTGCTACATCAACAGCAGTTTATGTCGTTGGTAGCGAATTTCACTCCTGTGACGTACTCCACACACTCCCCTTCGGGTGAGTGTGGGCTTCTCAATGACTCTTCTAGGAAGACATTAATTGAGCTTTAAGACCATGCGTCCCACGGTTCTTTATGTTTATAGCCGCATTCAAATCTCTGCACAGACTAGTATGACAAGCAGGGCAATTGTGCATTCTTTGAGATAACAGCTTTTTAACTTTGTGACCACAGTTAGAACATTCTTGACTAGTACCATTTGGTTTAACAGCTATTACCTTCAAACCAGCATTTTCGGCTTTATTTGAAAGTATTGTTACAAACTGTCCCCATCCGGCATCATTAACACTTTTAGCCAGTCTTGTTTTAACCAGTCCCTTAATATTCAACTTTTCAACAGCTACAACATCATACTTATCAAGCAGTAATTTAACTGTTTTAAAGTGAAAGTCTTTGCGAGTATCAGCGACTTTTTTGTGCTGTTTACTCAATTTTTGAATAGCTTTTCTACGACGATTAGAACCCTTTTTCCGTCTTGACACCCTACGCTGTGCTGATTTTAATCTACGTTCAGCTTTTCGTAAATGCTTCGGTGCAGCGATTCTAGAACCATCAGAAGCTACATAAAAATCAATTAACCCAACATCAATACCAACAATATTGTCGGGATTGAAATCTGGTTTGACAGTTGGTACTGTTTTGTCATCAAGGCTCAGAGTCACGTAGTAACCATCTGCTTTCTTGGTAACAGATACAGTTTTAATATCAAATCCGTCAGGGATAAGTCTATGGACAATTACCTTAACATCACCAATCTTTGACAACATCATTTTGTTGTTAACAAAATGATGTTGTTTAAATTGGGTATAAGTGAAAGTTTTATATTGTCCTTTCCCTTTAAATCTAGGTCTACCAGACTTTTTGCCGTTAGCATCACCTTTCAACCATCTATCAAAAGCCAATTCAACTTTTTTAGGGACTTCCTGCAATACTTGAGAGTGAATCTCTTTGTACCAAGGTCTATCAATTTTTAGTTGAACTAAAGACGCTTTTTGATTGTAATAGTTGGGCTGCTCTTTTAACTCCGGCAAATGACAAATTAATGGGCATCTATCGATAGGACAGCGATTTTGTTCATACCAGTCAAACCTCTGAGCAAGCAGATAATTATACTGACAACGCAGCATCTCCAGCGTTTTATCAATTTTTTCTGCTTGCTCTTTAGTGGGTTTGATTTTGTATTGGTATGAGGTTTTCATCACTTATCCTTGTTTTTCGACCTAGAAACAACATTACATGATGTGTAACCATTGTGTAACTGGGATGAAAAACAAACAATTAAGATTAAGAATGTCTGAACGCAGATTCAGTAAGCTCAAAGAATACGCAGAGTATGCTGACAAAACAATGACTCAAGTGATAGATGAGCTTATTGACTCGTTACCAAGCATAAACAATGCTGACTCCTCACCTACCCCCTGTCCTGTCAAGGAAAGCGGATTGAATTGGTTGTGGGTCAATTCGTCGTCAGCCAAAAATTCATCCCACACTGCCCTTCGGGTCAGATGTGGGGCTTCTTTTTGATTAAGCTAAATGGTCTATTTCCCCTGTTTCATATTCACACTGCTCAACCACTTCTTCCTCGTCGTCTTCCTCATCTTCGTAATAGTGTTCCACAAATACATAAGGTTCTAATCGACCAGTACTTGCTAACCAATCAAGCAAAGATTGTTCTTGTCTCAGCGCAATAATCGCTGTTGACTGATAACGGGGTTCTTCGTGGAGAGCAGGGTTAGATAGCTTAACCATCTTTTTACCCCCGAAGAATCTATCTGTATCCCAAATTGCTTTGAGCAGTTGCAACTGGGTATGATTAACAGTTTGCTTTGTGTAATTTCAAAAACCTCTGACTTTTGGCAGATGTTCTTCTCTCCACAAGAACGATTTGCGGTTAATTTGCGAAGTAAATTTTTTTGTGCGATCGCCTATAGGAATACGGTTTGATTCCTGAATCTAGTTGTGTAATACCAATTCTATGTGAGGCTGCATTTAATCTTTTATCTTTTCTTTCTTTGTGTCCTACCCTGCGGGAAGCCGCTATCGCGTCTATGCGCCCTTTGTGGTTCGTTCTTTAATTGAGTACATCTTCATACAGAATTGGTATAAACAGGGAGTAGGAAAGACGGCTGATCTGGGTGTACTGATTTTTTTCATAAATCAAGTATGAGTCCTACACATAATTTGATCACTCTTGATGCGTGCAATGTAGACAAACTGCTATATCTGTCAACTTCCTATTTAACTTTCCCTGTTCCCTCCCTAAACACAAACACAACAACCAAGCAAAGCCTGATTGTTGTGTAAGGGTGTGGCACTTACTGTGAAGCTCTGCTTAAGAAATTCAGAGCAAGGGCTTACTTGTAAAGTTCTGTCGCTAAACGCCAAGCCAGAACGCCTGGAATTAGCGCCACAACTAGAGCAATATAAACTTGGGTATCTGAGATGGTCATTGTTGAAAACCTCCTAAACTTAAATCGATTTTCGACAGTTCGTTTACTACTTTTCCTTGTTTTGCCGATTTTGGGGAATATCTTGTTACAAGATGCAACAATAGCCCTGGTGAATCAGTAGTCTATAGTTATCTTTCATTGTCAACTGCCCCACCCACAAAGGGATGCGGCTTGTAACTAACCGAAATAATCGGTCGAAACATACGGATAATTGACTGTACCCTGTCTCCCCGGCACAGCCAAGCTGCTTGTAGGGAGAAGAATTTGAATCTATTTCACAACAGTGAATACAGATTCAATTGTTTCTACCATCACGGACAAACCACTTTTTCTTATTCCTCAACAACTGGCGTTGCATTTAAGAAATGTCATGTCTCAGGTAGATAATCCTAATGTACCAGAGTTCCTGGCTCGCTTATAACCCCACCCACAAGGGGATAGGGTTTTACTCTCGATCAATAAAAATTTATAAAAATATGGATTTGTATTTAGGGATTGATTATGGAACCTCTGGCGCAAGGGCAGTGGTCATTGATGAGCAAGGGAATGTGCAAACAGAGGTGCGCTATCCTTTGCAGAAAAAGACGGCTCAACATTGGAGTCATAGGTTATGGAGTTTATTAGCCGATATTCCTGAGCCATTACGGCAACAAATCAAGGCGATCGCTATTAATGGTACTTCTTCTACTGTTCTGCTTTGTGATGGGGCTGGTAAGCCTGTAGATGAGCCTTTACTTTACAACGATGCGCGGGGGGCGGTGGTACTAGAGCAGCTAAGAGAAATTGCACCACCAAACCATACAGTATTAAGTGCTACCTCCAGCCTCGCCAAACTTCTGTGGATGTCACAGCAACAATTTTTTGCAGAAGCTCGCTATTTCTTCCACCAAGCCGATTGGTTAGCTTTTTTGCTGCATGGACAATTAGGTATTAGTGATTACAACAATGCTTTAAAGCTAGGCTATGACGTGGAAGCTTTGCAATATCCAGAATGGTTAAACCAACTAGCAATACCGATTCAGTTACCGCAAGTTTTAGCACCAGGGACACCCATTGCCGAAATTCGCCCAGATATTGCAATGCAATTTCGTTTTCGCCGCGATTGCTTAGTGTGTGCGGGTACAACTGATAGTATTGCTGCTTTTATTGCCAGTGGTGCAGAATTACCAGGAGAAGCGGTGACATCGCTGGGTTCAACCTTGGTACTGAAATTATTGAGCCATACTCGGATAGAAGATGCCAGATATGGAATTTACAGTCATCGGTTTGGTGATTTGTGGTTGACTGGCGGTGCGTCTAATACGGGTGGTGCAGTGTTGCGAGAATTTTTTACGAATGCAGAGTTAGAAAATTTGAGTAGAGAAATTGATCCAGCCAAAGTCAGTAACTTAGATTATTATCCCTTGTTACAACCAGGCGATCGCTTTCCGATTAATGACCCCAAATTACCGCCACGACTCACACCACGTCCAGAAACACCAAAAGAATTTTTACACGGTTTACTAGAAAGTATTGCCCGGATAGAAGCCAGGGGATATGAACTATTACAAAGCTTGGGCGCAAATCAAGTACAACGAGTATATACAGCAGGTGGCGGTGCAGCAAATTCTACTTGGACTGCTATTCGTCAACGACATTTAAGAGTACCTGTCGTTGCTTCAGTTTACACCGAAGCCGCTTACGGGACAGCACTTTTAGCTAAAACAAAATATTGCAATCCTCAATGATTTATAAATGTGGCAGAAGGTCGCCGAGCGCAGTCGAGATGAGGCAGGAGGTAAAAGTCTGACTATACCTAGCATGTATGCCTTTTAAATTTACTCACCTATACTTCTTCAACTGTTATATCTCTCTCCCTTGTCCCCCTTGTCTCCCTTGTCTACCTTGTCCCCCCTATAATTCGGAAATGCTCAATGTTATCACTGACAAACATTCGCTGGCGCACCATTCTTTCACTAATTATTGTTCTGCCTGTTGGACTTTTATACAGCCACTATCGCTATTCTATTGGGTGGTTAAACCAAGAAGTAGGAGGGATTTTTTATGAGATATTTTGGTGCTTGCTGGCCTTTCTATTTATTCCGACTCGCAAGGCAGTTTGGCAAATCCCTTTATGGGTATTAGCCATTACTTGTTTATTAGAATTTATGCAGTTATGGCATCCACCTTTTTTAAATTGGGTGCGTTCATTTTGGTGGGGAAGAATGTTAATGGGTACAGCTTTCACTTGGGTAGATTTCCCCTATTATTTTATTGGCAGTGGGTTAGGGTGGCTGTGGTTGCTGCTGATAGTTCGGGGAGCAAAATTAAAATAATGCGACTTGAGTAAACTGGCGTGTGAAGATTGGGTGTAGGGGTGTAAGAGTTAGATACACCCCTATGTAAGTCTTAGATATTACTCCGTTATGCAATCACATTAAAATCAGTACTGCTCAGAGTTGGTCGATTAGATATTTGCGCTATTTGGACTTTGGCGACACTACCAATACCATCTTGATCAAAGAATAGTTTACCGCTACTTCTGTTGTAGATAAAGCGATCGCTGGCTGCGGTGGCACTTGTACCCAGACGGAATAAACTAGGCTCTAGTGTACCTATTACCTGGTTAAACCCAAACTCTGACTGCGAAATCACAAAGCTATCAACGCCCGATACAAAGTCAGTGATGATATCGGCATTTCCAGCCCCATTATTCAGATAGAAACTATCTCTCCCATTGCCACCAGTCAGAATATCTCGACCTAAGCCACCGATAAGGATGTCATTACCACCATTACCAAGCAGCATATCTTCACCAGCACCACCATTCAAGGTGTCATTGCCATCTCCACCAGTCAGAATATCATTGCCTTTCTCACCATAGAGACTGTCATTACCAGCGCCACCATCTATCATGTCATTGCCATCTCCACCATAGATGACATCGTTATTACCTAAGCCGCTAATAATATCGTTACCCCCCAAACCTCGGATAATATCGATTCTGCTAGTTCCCAAAAGTATATTACTGCCGTTAGTGCCGTTAATCTGGTTACTACCAAGGGTAACGGTGAGATTAACTGTAGCGGTGGTGGTTAAATTACCATCGCTAACGGTGTAAGTAAAACTGTCAGTCCCAGTAAAGCCAATTTCCGGTGTGTAGGTAAAGGTGTTGTCGTTATTTCTGACTAAAGTACCTGTTGTAGGATTAGTGAAACTGTTGATAGTCAGGGGATTACTATCTGGGTCGCTATCATTAGCTAAGACATTAATAATTGCTGGTTTAATGTCAGTGGTAGTGGCGCTGTCATTATTCGCAATTGGTGTTTCGTTGATATTATTGACAGCTAAGGAGAAATTAGCAGTAGCATCGGGAGTATTACCAACTGTCGGATCATCAACAGCCACCGTCACACTGTAGTTAGAACGGGTTTCAAAATCTAAGTTAGTGTTAGCCCGCAGATACAATACAGAATTATCGATTTCAAATAAACTCGCATCTGCACCAGTCAAACTCAGGTTATTTGTACCTCGTCCATCATCGGTAATAGATATATCTGCAACTTTGATGCGGTTAGTTGTGTTGGTATTTTCGTTGATACTGGTAACAGTATTATTAAATGTCACTGCCGTTGGTGCTTGGTTGGCTGGTGGTAAATTAAATCTGGCCAAAACCGGATCATGGTCGCTGTCTTGATCAAAAAACTCTGAGTTGATATGAACAACATCATAGCCATCTAAGTTATTCACCAAGTTCTGACTTGCCAAAATATGGTCAAGTACCTGGGCGTTACCTTGAAAGTTATAGGTGTAACGCTCGTTTGCTGGTAGCGTTTCAATTAAAGAAGTCAGTCCCGCACTTTCTAATGTGGTGAGAGGATTAGAAAACTCAAAATCATTCAAGTCACCTAGCACAACCACATTCGCATTCGGGTCAATTGTCAAAATCTCTTGCACAAAGTTTCTGACAATTGTGGCTTGTTGCTGGCGTTGCGCTTCACTGCTGAGAACTGGCGGTTGATTTGGCCCGAATAAAGGTTGGTCGCCACCTTTGGAGTTAAAGTGATTACCAATGAGATAAACACTTTGACCGTTAAAGATAAACTCACCAACTAAAGGTTTACGGCTGCTGCTGAAAGCGGGGTTTGTCGGGTCAATTAACCCAGGACTAGTAGAAAGGGTAGGAGTACCATCAGCATTAGTAACGGAAATGTTCGTAGTAGAACCACCACCAGGACGGTCAACAAAGCTGACGCGATTGGGGTTAAACAAGAAGCCGACACGAATATTACCCCCAGGTTCACCACCGTTGGTATCATCCACTGGGTTAATTTGACGATATTCGTAGGTAGGGCCACCAGCTTGAGCGATCGCATCTATCAATGTCTGAAAAGTTACACTGGCATCCACCACACTGTCATTAATCGCCCCATTATTATCCTGAATTTCTTCTAGAGAGATAATGTCAGGCGATCGCAAGTTATTCACAATCCGGTTAGCCAAGTTAGCAAACTGAGTTGCACCATCACCAGGATCAAGATTTTCCACGTTGAAAGTTGCAACTGTCAATTGATCAGCAGTGCCTGTTAAGTTTGTAACTTCTCTTTGTAAAGTAGATGCCTGTACTTCTATAGGTGCAGATGGAACCAGGACTTCATAATTGTTGAAATCATAGCTGACCACACCTGTAATTGTACTGAGTTGAGCGCCGACATTTACATCAGGCAATGTGATTGAGCCATTGATTAAATCATCAATTTGAATCCGTTCTGGATTGTAGTCCGTGGCTGTAATCAAGCTGCCACCGCGCTCAGTAATACTTGTGGCATTAGCACCGTTATCTGCCAGCACCCAGATTTCTTCAGAAGTACCAAAGTTGGCGGTTGGAGATGTGGCGATCGCGTTATTGATTTGCACCAACATTCCTTCTACACTTTCGTAAAAATCGATACCTTCATTTACCGGATCGAAATCTCCACCTGTTTCTACATTCCCATTAGTATCATCATTGATTACCTGGGTGGGTATCGTCCGTCCGCCATTGCCTAGTATTGTTGGGGTAATAGTTGTAGTTGGTGCAGTTGTCCAAGCACTCACACTCAAACTCTGTACGCTGTTGTTATTACCGATTTGGGTAATAGTCAGGTTGTTAGAGCTACCACCAGGACGAAACTCTGATACCGTACCACTAACTAAAACTGCTTCGCCGACAGTACGGGCGCTGAGAATAGCCGAAGTAGTACCTGTGAAAATGAAAATCCCTTCGGAGGTTGCATCATTATTATCGGGAGTGGGATCTTGGATGTAGAAGCCGTTAGAAGCGATCGCTGTAACAATCCCGGCGACATTCACCACACCTTGGCCATTGAGTGGTGAAATATGTGCTGTGCCTTGAATATCATGAATACGAACTGCCCCAGGCGCAACATCATTATCGGTAATTGTGACTGTAGCTGTGGCAGTTGCACCTAAATCATAATCAGCAGCATCCACCAGCGTCAGCGTAACTGTTTCATTCCCTTCCACCAGCGAGTCATCCACGGGTGTAATTGTGACATCCACAAAGGACTGTCCAGCAGGGATGATCACACTACCCGTCAGGTTTGGTGTGTAGTCTGTCTGATTTGCACCACCAGCGACAGTGTAATTAACAGTCAACGCATTGGTTGTATCGCCTGTGCGGGTGATGCGGAAAGTTCCTGGTTCTGTTCCAGATTCGGCGGCGGTTGCATCGGTAGCTGCGATCGCCACTGTGGGAACCGCAGGCGGTGTAACCCCAGTAGAAAGCGAAAAATCATCAATTCCCAAACCATCATCTGAACCAGAGGCGTTAAAATCCACCCAACGGAACCAAAAGGTGCCTCCACTAGGGATATTTAGCCCTGTAATACTTGCGGTGATTTGGCTGCTATTAGTATTTCCATCTAATGCCCCCACACTTCCAGTAATCACGGGAGAATTGAAATCTAAATTATCAACATCTACCCAAGTTCCTGTATTTAAAGATGTTGCATCCAGACTGTACTGAAAATCCAAGCGATCAGCCCTACCAGTTGCACCCAAACGCCATTGTTCACCTCTATAGGACAAATTCAATGTTGTAATTGTGCTACCTGTTGTATTTGTAAAGTTTGCGCCGATTGTGGGAGTTATCGTACCTGAAAGCAAGGTTCCAAAAGCTCTCTCACTAGAACCTGTTGCACCGAAACTGTATGTATCGCCTGCGGTATTAGAGCCAGTACCAGCCGTGTACTGTCCGTTTACATTTGCACTGGTTCCAGTTTCCAACAATGCCCAACCAGTAGGAAGTTCATTACTGTTCCCAGAAGATGCCAAACTATCAAAGTTCTCAGAATAAGAGCCATTAAATTGAATTGACATTACTATTTTTCCTCAGATGTATAGCTCATGAAATTTAGAGCGAAAGAAGTCTGTCTATCGCTCGTAAACATAGAATTAGGCTTCAATTAGGCAGTCCCGATAAAACAAGTTCTATGCGACTGCATTGAGTGTTTTTGTATATACTGCAAATTAAGTAGAGACTAATTTTTCTGTGTAAATCGTCCTCGAAAATTTACTGAATCAAGGTTAAGGAAATACTAGGAACAGGTAAATTTAGAGAATTTTTATAAAAAAGCAAAAAGCAGGTGAGTTATGCTCACTTGCTTTCTTTACTGTTTAGATATTTTATCAAGCTGCTCAGTTGTAGTGAGGTCGGTGGAAATAAACCAAACTATGTTATTAAAAGTCAAATAATAATAGGACTTACGCAACTGGCATATTTTTTCTGTAGGGTGTGTGACGCAACGAGAAGATTTGAACATAGTCATCAGATTTATAGCGTCACGCACCAACCAGCAATTGTGACATTTACGTCAGTCCTGAATAACATCACTGACCACGACTAGCCGGATCTACACCAGCAAAAGTTAAGAGATCAGTCATCCGAAAATCTTGAGGTTTGCCAGTTTTGGTGGGTAAAGTTGGCACCCAAGACGGATTTACATTTAGATAAGAATTTGGGTCAACCTGAAGCAGACCGATAATTACCTCACCAACAATCCGACCGCCAACTTGGCCTAGATGCAAGCCTTTTTCTTTCAGTTCAGCTTCTTTGAGGATGTAGTACCAAAGCGGTGTGGAAGTATCGAAGGTAGGGTAAATACTCCGCAGTTCTGCCAAGTCGTACTTGCTAAGTACAGGTACACCCATCTTCTGAGCGATGCTTTGACCAGATGGTAGTAGCCAAGTCAGGTGTCGGAGCAGGTTACGTTGGATAAGTGAAGTCGGAGGAGTACCGGAACCAATAGTCTGAAGTGGCAAGTTAAACAGTGGGCTAGAAATTTTCGTATCGATTAATTTATTCGGTCTGACTTGATTATCTCCAAAGTCGAAAAATGTCTGCCAGCCAATAAAGCGTCGTGCTGCTCTTGCTCGACCACGGAGGTCATCTGGATCAGGTTTTCCCTCTTGAGAAGGATCGAAAATGAATGCAAAGAAGGGCTTGCCATTGTCACCAGCCAAGTTAGCTCGGTAAGAAGGCCGGATCATGCTGTGACCGATACGATAACCAATTTGAAACTCAACCGGGATAAATCCTCTATTTGGCAAGGGATTATAAAATTTACGCCCATTTTTTAAGATGTCATTCACCATATCTTGACCAACTACCAGGGGCAAAAATTCATGGAGAATTGTCCATTGGTAGTGCCATGTGGTCAATTGACGAGCCTGACGAAAAACATCATCGTTCGAGATATTAGGAGACTGGGATCTAACTAAATCCACCAGATGATTGTGAAAGCTATAGAACGCAGTTACCAATCCACTGATAATGAGATGCTGATCACCGCGTGGGTCGGCAATAATCGCTCGATTGTTTGCATCTCTCGGTAAATCTTCAAACAAACCGCCACTTTCAAGTTTCAGTTTACTTGGATCTTGAGGGTCGTATAGATTTGGCGAACCTATCGGCCCAGAACCGTAGATATTATCAAGGTCAAAGGCTGCGGTTCGAGAGTTTGTTGCCGAGACTGGAGGTGTTACTTGGCCTAGTCGAGATGTCGTATCAAAGGTTATGTCAAGATCCAAAAACTGGGACATAAAGGTTGTACCAGCTGTATGGGTGGGGTTGTTGGGATTGTTAACGTTGAGAGTAGGATCAGTAATGAGAGCTATTGGCCCTGCGGCTAAATTGTCTTTAGCATCTAAGATACCCCCTGGTTTACCCATTTCCATCAGAGCATTTTTAACAATCGGGCTGGGTGGCGCAAAGGGTGGTAGATTACGAAACATCCTGCCGAATCTACTGGGTAGAGTTGCATCAACAGACTGTGCTTTCACTTCTCTGTCAAGAAAACCACCAACTATCACACCGATAGAAAAAATAGCAGTAATAGCGATCGCTAAAATAGAAAGGATTTTCTTTTTTAAGAGTGCTTTATCTTTCGAGCCTTTAACTTTTGGGCTATTCATAATTTTCATTAAGACTATTTAACAAAAAAACAAGTATGTGCAGTTATGACATCTGCACAAAACTGACTCTATCCATTTACCTCAGCCACAGTCCTTGTAAAACACAGAAGTAATCTTGGATTTTACTTTTAAAAATAAGGGAAAACACAAAAATAATAAAAACCTAAAGGCAATAAGTAAACACGCAAAATTAATTACAGTCATTGCGAGCGAAGCGAAGCAATCCCAGCCCTTGCGATTGCTTCATTTCGCTTCGCTCCATTCGCAATGACTTTGTGTAATTAATTATGTTTAACTACTTACTAAACCTTTATCTTTGCAAGCTAATCAAACACTAAGCTGTACTAAATTTGCCAACTAAAATTTATAACAACAGCAAACTTACAGGATAGTGGTAATTATTCTTACAGAGAAAATAGAGGTTTTTATTAGCTTATTTAAAAATTTCGGAAAGTAATAGATGAACAAAGCTCAATTAATTAAAATCCGATTGTAATATCTACCACTACCACGGTCACATTTATTCATAAGCTTAGTCAACTCAGTTTTATTTAATGACTCCAAATCACGTAAATTTTATGAACCCTGATAAATGATTAAATAGAAACAATTGAATACCAAATTCAATACTTAAAAATTGAATTTGATATTTATCTTTTTAAGGTCAAACATCATAATATTATATTGATGTGCAACCCTCGTGTAGAGTTTGTGTATAATTCGTGTAGATAATCATGGCTAAATTTTCAACGCTGCTGATGAGATGAGCATCATGATGACTATTTCAAGCGATATCCTAGTCCATGAACAGTTTCAATGAAGTTTTCTGCTGCACCTAACGCCTTCAGCTTTTGTCGAATGCACCGAATATGGGATCTGATTGTTTCTTCAACAGGAGATTCATCAACTGACCAAACTTGTTCAATAATGCTAGAACGACTTAGTACTCGTCTACCATTAGCAACCAGTAATTCTAAAATTGCATATTCTTTGAGAGTTAATGATAGGGGATAGCCATCGTAAGTAGCTTCATAGGTGCTGGGATTGAGGTATAATTTTTCCCATAACAGACTTACTGTGCTGCTGGAACTACCCCGTCTAAGTAACGCACGAATTCTAGCCATTAACTCTTCTAAATCAAATGGTTTGGCTACATAATCATCTGCACCAGCATCTAACCCAGCAATCTTGTCAGCTACGGTGTCACGGGCTGTTAACATTAACACTGGTATAGTTGCATTACGATGTGCAGCATTGTTTATGCCGACAGTACGTAATTGGTGACAAAACTTAATTCCATCTAGCTTAGGCAAGGTGATATCCAGGACTATTAAATCATATTTCATGGATTGTGTAGAGTTCCAAGCGGCTTCTCCATCTTTGGCAATATCCACCACATATTGTCGTCTGTTGAGTGCTTCTGCTAGTACTTCTGCGAGTTGAATATCATCTTCAACTACTAAAATCCGCATATTTGATCTTTTATTGAGTAACAGGCAAATATATCAGCAATGCCTTAAATTTATCATGTATAAGTAACTATTGTTTAACTCAATCTATGACTCAGCAATTGATCAAATGGACTTTCCCAGGAAAATGGATTACGGGAGGTTTTGGTTTAACCCTGTTGCTGATGGTAATTATCTGTTTTGTTTCGTTGAAAAACACAGATGAAATCAAATCTGGAGCTAACAGGGTGCAGCAGACATATCAAACTCTCAATGCTTTGACAAATTTCTATGGCGCAATGACCGCCGCAGAATCAGCTAGACGAGGATATATTTTTTTAGGTAGTAGTCAGGATTTGCAGCGTTATTATCACGCAAAGGCAGATATGCGCTCTCAACTGCAAATATTACAAAAACAAATACATTCTTATGGGAGTCAAGAAAAACGATTGGTAAGTTTAAATTTATTAGTCAATCAAAGATTATCTCTGTTAGAGCAATCTATAGAACTTTACCAAAAAGATAAAAAGTCAATGTTAATCCAAAATAGTATTACCGTTAGAAGTGTTCAGATTCGAGAAAAAATCTTGCAGGTCATGGCAGAGATTAAAGCAGAAGAACAAACTCATCTCCAAGATTCGTTAGAACAATCAAAACAAAGTATTTATTTCCGAATTCTTATAGAAATTTTTACAACATTTTTAATTTTAATCATAATTCTTGGCTTATGTATAATTCTGGAAAAGCAATGGATTAAACGTGAGCAAATTAGAGCCTTAGAATTTTCTTTAGCTCAAGAAAAGAAAATAGGTGATTTAAAGATTCAATTATTTTCTATGATTTCTCATGAATTTCGGACACCCTTAAGTATAATTTTACTTTCATCACAGTTATTAAAAGAAAGTCTCGAAACTTTAGTAGATGAACAGCATTTAAAGAATATTTTTCGTATTCAATCTTCTGCTAAAATCATGAATCACATATTAACGGATATATTAATTTTAACGCGAGCCGAAGCAGGTCAATTGGATTTTAAATTGCAAGTGATAAATTTAGAAAATTTTTGTTTAAATTTAGTAGAAGATTTACAGATTTTTGCTAAAAAGGCAAATATGATCCGATTTCAAAAAAGGGGTTCTATTTTTAAAGCCAATATTGATGAAAAGCTCTTGTATTCTATTCTCAGTAATTTGTTATTAAATGCTATCAAATATTCAAATAACGAAACCGCAGTTTATTTAAAATTAAAATCTGAGGCGGAATTGATCACTTTTCAAGTTATTGATCAAGGAATTGGGATTCCATTAGCAGAGCAACATAAAATATATGAGCCTTTTTACCGATGCCAAAATGTTGAAAATATTGCTGGAACAGGGTTAGGGTTAGCAGTTGTCAAAAAATGTGTAGAGCTACATCAAGGAGAAATTATCGTAGAAAGTAAAGTAGGTACAGGTACGACATTTACGATCATGATTCCTCAAGAAAACACATAAGGATGTCAGATGGTGAAATTATACTCCCAGTTTGCAAGTGCTGAGTACTGAGCAAAAATTCCCGAAAAGCTTAATTTATCAAACCGCAAAGGACACAAAGTGATATTTGCTAACAAAACCATTGTTCTCACGGGTGCATCGGCTGGAATTGGCAGAACGCTGGCAATTACATTAGCCCAACAGGGTGCAAATTTAGTTTTGGCTGCTCGCAATCAAGAAGGATTAGAACAAACGCTGAGTGCTTGTACAAATTATTCTGCGGAGGTGATTGCAGTACCAACAGATGTCACTCAACCAGAAGCTTGTCAGCAGTTGATGGAAAAAGCGATCGCTAAGTTTGGAAAGATTGATATCTTAATCAACAATGCCGGCATTGGAATGCTGACTTGCTTTGATGAAGTGACTGATCTTTCAATTTTTGAACGGGTAATGCAAGTTAACTATTTGGGTGCTGTCTACTGTACTCATTATGCCCTGCCCCACTTGAAAGCCAGTCGAGGACTATTGGTGGCAATTTCTTCCATTTGCGGCAAAACAGGTGTACCCACTCGTACAGGTTACGTTGCTAGTAAACATGCTATGCAAGGTTTCTTTGATACATTGCGGATGGAATTGCAGCAAACAGGAGTAGATGTAGTGGTTATTTCGCCGGGTTTTGTCGCCACAGATATTCGCCAACGCGCCTTGGGCGCAGATGGAAAACCATTAGGTAAAAGTCCGCGTGATGAAAGCCAAGGCAATATGCCGGTGGAAGAGTGTGTGCGTCAAATTATCTGGGCAATGGAGCGCCGTAAACGAGAACATATCATGACTTTGAAGGGTAAGATACTACCTTGGGCAAGGCTAATTGTGCCAGGATTGGTTGATCGTATTACTGCTGCTACTATTCGCAAAACAACTGCCACTTAAAAGTAATGAGTAATGAGTAATGAGTAATGTATGTTTTAGATTCGACCGTTTCTTGTCGCCAGAAGGTTTCCATTCTTTAAGCTCCTCAAATACAATTTCCTAATCCCTATCTTGAACAGTCAGGTTAAGTCTTTGGTTATTAAAGGAGCTAAGGCTAAAGTCTGTGCAGGGTCAGCCAACAAAAAGCGATCGCATATCTGAAAAAGTTCAACTTCGGTCTGCGCTTGTCGCATTAGCCGCAGGAAATGACCTTGGCTGTCAACACTGAGAGCAATGTAGTTGAGAAATAGTTTGAGGTAGCCGATACGCGCTCGTTCTGGGATATTGGGTGCTTCTGGAGTTTGGTATAAACGGTCAATGTAGTGGCGTACTTCTGTTAAAGGAACAGGCGTAATTGGCTCAGAGCGCAATGCTTGGCGAATTTGATGAAAAATCCAGGGATTACCAATTGCCCAACGGCCTACCATCACACCAACCGCACCTGTTTGGTCAAGCACCGACATTGCTTGTGCTGCCGAGTAGATGTTTCCGTTAGCCAGGACGGGACAATTGACGTGTCTGACCGCTTGGGCAATCAAAGCGTAATTTACCCTGCCTTGGTATCTGTCTTTTACCGTGCGACCATGTAAACTCAACAAATCAATACTGTGGCGATTGATGATATCTAGAATTTGGAAAAAAGTATCGCTATTGTCAAAGCCCAAGCGCATTTTGACACTCAAAGGTCGGTCATTAACTGTTTGTCTGAGTTCAGCCAAAATGCGATCTACTTTTTCTGGCACAAGTAGCAATCCACCTCCAGCTTGTTTACGGTAGATTCTCGGTGCGGGACAACCCATGTTTAAGTCAACTCCAGCGATATTATAACCACAGAGTTCCTTTGCTGTTCGGACTAAATCAGGAATGCTTTCACCAATCATTTGAGCAAAAACAGGGCAACCAGTATCGTTTTCTGTGATAGATGCCAGAATCTTGGGATTAAGCCGTGATGTTTCATTGACGCGAAAATATTCAGTGAAGAAGTAGTCAGGTTTGCCGTAATGAGCAATGACCTTCATAAACTTGAGATTTGTCACATCTTGCATGGGTGCAAGGGCAGTGAGAGGTAAATCTGAGTGGAGGGATTGGGGAAGCGATACCTGGAACATATATTAAGTAGGTCGGTGTAAATAATTATTATTAGAATAAGGCAGGGAGCAGGGGGAGAAAGGGTTTGAGCCTTATTTACTTTTATTTATATATAGGAATCCGATTTGATTTCTGAATCTAGTTATGTAGGTAGGGAGTAGGAAAGACGGCTGATCTGGGTGTACTGATTTTTTTCATAAATCAAATATGAGTCCTATAGTTTGGTTTTATTGCATCGACTTACTGAACATTTAAAAAAACTGTGAAATATTTCCTTAACTGTCTTAACTGTCCTTGTCTTTTTTCTTACGAAAATGATATTCCAAGTTTGACTGTTAAAACATTTTCTAAGGACAATGAATAAATTAGTTCTTGAACCATACATCTGGAATCGCAAGTATGAATCCATGCCACGGGAAGAATTATATGAAGTACAGAAAAACCGACTAATAAAATGTGTAGAAAGAGCTTATGAAAACATACCCTTTTACAAACAAAAGCTTGATGCTATTGGCATACATCCTGGTCATATTCGGTCTGTAGAAAATATTTCCCTGCTTCCTTTTACGACTAAGGCTGATTTACGCAAACAGTATCCATTTGGAATGTTTGCAGTCCAAATGGATTCAATTATTCGACTTCATGCCTCGTCTGGTACTACTGGCAAACCCACAGTAGTTGGTTATACTCATAACGATTTAAACCTATGGTCGGAACTAACGGCACGAGCATTAGCCGCTAGTGGTGCAGAACCAGGGATTATCGTCCAGAACACTTACGGTTACAGTCTTGCCACTGGTGGGTTAGGTTTTCATTACGGTATTGAACGCATCGGTGCTACAGTAGTTCCGGCTTCTGGCTCCTCACCTCAACGGAATTTAACACTTTTACAAGATTTTAGCAGTGGCATTATATTGAGTACTCCTAGCTACATATACACTATCAGTGAAGTGGCAGAAAAAGAAGGTATTGATTTACGTTCATTGTCTGTGGCTGCGGGGATTTTTGGTGCTGAATCATGGAGTGAAGCATTACGAGATGACATTGAAAAACGTTGGAATATAGTAGCTTATAATACTTATGGACTAAGCGAAGTAATTGGCCCTGGGGTAGCTCATGAGTGTCCTCATCGAGTTGGGTTGCATATTTACGAAGATCACTTTATTCCAGAAATTATTAACCCAGAAACAGGGGAACAAATGGAAGAAGGAAGATATGGAGAGCTTGTATTAACAACCATTACTAAAGAGGCTACACCCCTAATTCGCTACCGAACTGGTGATATTACACGCCTATTTTATCAACCTTGTGCTTGTGGTCGAACTCTGACCCGGATGGATCGTGTTAAGGGTCGTATTAACGATTTAATTAGAATAAAAGATAAAACTTTATTTCCTGCGGAAATTGAGGATGTCTTATTGAGATTACCTGGGATTATACCTCATTACCAGATTGTGATTGACGATAATATCAATTTAATTGATGATATTGAAATTTGGGTTGAAGTTTGTAATTCAATTTCGCAAGAACAAACTTTACTTGTTGAGCTAGAGCAGCAATTAATATTTAACATTGAACATCGTTTAGGGATAACTGCTAAAGTCAAGTTGATGCCACCACAGAGCTTACCTCGTAGTGAAGGAAAAGCCAAGCGTTTAGTTAAGAGAAGTCAAGTTAATACAGGACTTTAAACCAGAGCTTAAGCATTTAAACCATAACTTAGTTAGTACCTAATTTATGGTTTAAGATTTTTACCGATTTTTCAGTTAAAAAACGGCTAATTGAATGTTAGTTAACTGTTGTTTGCTAGGCTTAATTGAGTAAGCTATTTTTTATTAACAGGACTTACGCACAAAGATTGTCTATGAAGATTGGGTGTAAGAGTGTAAGGGTATGTGGCGTAAGGGTTTTAGATATATACACCCCTATACCCTGTACCCTTGCACCCTCGCCAAAACTCTTGATTTTTCGTTTTTATGCGTCAGTCCTAATTAATTTATTTTAATAAGTAAAAACTATAAATTCTAAAAAATATATAAATTGCTTTTATGCTTTGATACAAAATTTCTTAACTGTCTTAACTTTCCTTGCATCGTTATTAAAAGTTTGAGAGTTTAAAAAATATCAAGTATGAGGTTATAAGCTCTAAAAAATTTAGAGTAACAAAGACGAAAACAAAACAGCATAATTTCTATCTATAAGCAGTAGCAAATATCAGAAATAATTAATCAAGCCTTTGTTACTTGTTCTAGCTTTTAATAGATAGGAAAAATTTGATATTAGGCAAATTAAGAGTGTTAGCAGAAAATTGGAATTATGATACCAAACTCAGTTGTTTTACCTGAAAAGAATACAAGTGATATCCTTCAAAGTATTCGACATATTGACCATATTACTTATGTTGCGTCATTTGAAGATGAACAGAGGTTCCTCTCAAAATGGAGTTTGCTTGGTTTCAATGAACATATGAGGCTTAAGACTGTGTGTTTTCCCGCTACTCACATTGCCTTAGTTAGTGGCATCAGTGCCGAGTATCCGTGGGCAACTATGACTGGGTTATCGGTAAGTGAAGATCCTAATTCACCAATTAATAAGTTTATCAATCTCTATGGTGAAGGGATTCAGCATACTGCTTACAACATCGATCCAGAAGCTGATATGGAGGAACTACATCACCAAATGGAAGAATTAGGGTGGAAGTTTATGACACCAGTATTATCATACAGTGATGAGTCTGGTGCGTTACTCAAGCAGATGTTTGTTGCTCCTAGTAATCCCTATGGTTCTTTTATCGAGTTTGTTCAACGATTACATGGGACTGATGGTAAGGCTTTCAACAGTTTTGACATCAATAATATAGATAACCTCTACCAACATTATGCCGATTATAGTAATTGGCTTGCTGAAACAATTTAAAGGCGCACATATCAATATCTATCAGAATCAAGCTCGTTCATCCAATTTTGCAGAGACGCAGAGATTATGTTTATTTATCTGCGTCTATCTGCGGTTGATTAACTATCAAATAAGCCTAAGTCTGTCACTGCACCAAGGCTGCTGGAAGATACCAACTTGGCATATTTCGCCAATACGCCTTTAGTGTAACGAGGTGGGCGGGGTTGCCAATTAGCACGGCGACTGGCTAATTCTTCATCAGAAATATTCAACTGCAATAGCCGTGATGGTGCATCAATGGTGATAGTATCACCTTCTTCGACTAAGGCGATCGCTCCACCCACAGCTGCTTCTGGTGCAACGTGACCAACTACCATCCCGTAAGTCCCCCCGGAGAATCTGCCATCGGTAATTAATCCGACAGCATCACCCAAGCCAGCACCAATAATTGCGGAGGTGGGAGCCAACATTTCCCGCATTCCTGGGCCGCCTTTGGGGCCTTCGTAACGAATCACAATCACATCACCAGCTTTGATTTTGCCTGCCAGAATTGCATCTAAGCAAGATTCTTCCGATTCAAATACTCTAGCTGGGCCAGTGATGACTGGTTTTTTCACCCCGGTAATTTTCGCCACAGCGCCTTCCGTAGCCAGATTACCTTTGAGAACTGCCAAGTGACCTTGAGCATACATCGGTTTATCCCAAGGACGAATCACATCTTGGTCAGGGCTGGGTTCATTCGGCACATCGGCAAGAACTTCGGCAATGGTTTGACCTGTGATGGTAATACAGTCACTATGTAGCAAATCATGTACCAGCAGCATTTTCATGACTTGAGGAATACCGCCAGCTTTGTGTAAATCTGTAGCGACGTATCTACCACTGGGTTTTAAATCGCACAACACAGGTACTCGACCACGGATAGTTTCAAAGTCATCGATGGTCAATTCCACACCAGCCGCACTGGCGATCGCCAAAAAATGCAATACTGCATTAGTGGAACCGCCAACTGCCATAATTACCGCAATAGCATTTTCTATAGATTTACGGGTGATAATTTGGCGTGGTAATAATTGCTTGCGAATTGCTTCGACTAACACCAACGCAGATTTTTCTGTACTGTCGGCTTTTTCGGCATCTTCGGCGGCCATTGTGGAAGAATAAGGTAAACTCATCCCCATTGCTTCAAATGCCGAAGACATGGTGTTAGCTGTAAACATCCCGCCGCAGGAACCCGCACCCGGACAAGCGTTTTGTTCAACGGCTGTTAATTCAGTTTCGTCAATTTTGCCAGCACTGTATTGTCCCACCGCTTCAAAGGAACTGACTACAGTTAAATCACGACCGTTGTAGTGTCCGGGTTTGATTGTACCACCGTAGACAAAAATCGCGGGAATATTCATCCGGGCGATCGCCAGCATTGCCCCTGGCATATTTTTATCACAACCACCAATGGCCAATACGCCATCCATGCTTTGTCCAGTACAAGCTGTTTCAATGGAATCGGCAATCACTTCTCTTGATACCAGGGAATATTTCATCCCTTCCGTTCCCATCGAAATACCATCACTGATGGTAATTGTTCCGAAAATTTGCGGCATAGCTCCAGCAATTTTAATACCAGCTTCTGCCCTTTGTGCCAATTTGTTTATCCCCATATTGCAAGGGGTAATAGTGCTGTAACCATTGGCAATACCGACAATTGCCTTGTTAAAATCGGCATCTTCAAACCCAACAGCCCGGAGCATCGCTCGATTTGGCGATCGCTGTACACCCTGTGTTACAACCCGGCTTCTCAAATTATCCGACATCTTTCTTCCTTTGACTTTATCGCTTGTATTGCGATCGTATTATCTGATTTTCTCATGCCAACGCAGCACACAAGAGTATTAACCTCAGTGTTGATCATTTATTTATTTCCGAATTTCCACCACAGTGTTTTGTCAAGATTTTATTACCAAATATATTGGTAATTAGCCTCTGTGGTTGGTAATATACGCCTGCGTCAACCTTACACCAACTAAACGATTCAGCATGTTTCTAACTCGAAGAGGAGGTTTGATCACCTGGATAACTGCGGCGATTACCAGATTAGTTTTAGTAATGCTTTGATCAGGTCTGTACCCCAATTGCGACCTCTCAAGTCAGGTACATCTGCAAAGCTCGTTTGACCTAAAGTTTGAGCGACGGCTGCGGCTGCATTAATCAAACCATAACCATTCATTGAACTAAAACTATTCTGGAGTGCGATCGCTTTAGCAACAATATTATTGTTTTCATTGCTTTCAACTACATTGTTGTTAGCATCTGCTTTGTACAACAAATAATTTTTAGGCTTTATTTATGGCAAACATCCTACACATTGATTCTAGTCCTCGTGGTGAACGTTCGATTTCGCGATCGCTCTCTTATGAGTTCGTGACATCCTGGAAAGATTCTCACCCTGGTAATACAGTTACCTACCGGGATTTGGGTCATTATCCTGTCCCCCATGTAGATGAATTATGGATAGCAGCAGCTTTTACACCACCTGATGCACGCACACCCGAACTAGTGGAGGCGATTCAGCTTTCGGATAGTTTAATTGATGAGTTTTTGGCTGCCGATCGCTATGTTTTTGGTATACCAATGTATAACTTGAATATTCCTTCTACTTTCAAGGCTTATATTGACCAAATTGTGCGTGTTGGTCGTACCTTTGGAATTGATGCGAACGGCTATAAAGGTTTAGTGGATAGCAGCAAAAAAGTGTTAATTATTACCTCTCGTGGCGGAACTTTTCCACCAGGTACACCCTTTGCAGCTTACGACTATCAAGAACCTTATCTCCGCACTATTTTGGGTTTTATTGGTCTAACTGATGTCACATTTATCCATGCTGACAGCCTCAACTTAGGTGATGATGCTCGTCAACAATCATTAGCGGCTGCTAAAGAAGCGATCGCGCAGACTGTAGCTAGTTGGTAAAGGTATAAGTTTTATCAAAATAGAATTCAGGAGTCAGGAGTCAGAATTCAGCATAAATTATGTACGCAGATGCGAATAAATGGTGAAATACTACACTAAACCTCAATGAGGTCAGGTCTTTCTCCTTCACTCATTGATTCTGACTCCTGAATTCTTCTTCAACCAATTGTTAAATCTGGTTCTTCACAAAAGTTAAATAAGGCTGATTCGGATTCTGATTCATCGTCAAATACAGCAGATATGTACCATTCACAAGGTGAATCATTGGTATATTCAGCCCAAACAATTGTTGCGGTTTCACCAGATGGAATCCCCTCTTCACTCAAGGTGAATGGTAGCCACTCATCTTCATCAACAGACACCCACAACTCTGTAATGGCTAGGTCGGTTTGATTGGTAACGGTAAACGTAAATTGATCTGACATAGATAACCTTTCAGCTATAACTAAATTGTCAGTCATCGATTATACTCGCTCTTTTTTCGATGTTTGTCTATGTAATTGCTCAAAGCCTTATATAGGAAAGATTTCTAGTTTTTTTAGCTCAATTTTAATTGCAAAAAGAAGATTAAAAATTTTACCTAAATGAGTTATTTACATAGGGCAGGATGTCCGCTTTAACGGCATTATGTTGCGTCATATAAACTGCTCCTATCCCAAGGTAGACATTAATTTGAATTTTAAGCTAAAGTTGTAATGAGTTTGCTTTAGCGAGGAAGACGATGAATCAACCCTAAACAAGCTGTAAATACCGTAGTTAGAGAGTGAGATTTATTGAGCGATCGCTAACCACAACACAGTTAGAAAGAAAAAGCATCATATAATATTTTTTTATATCAAAAAACAAAAATAAACCTGGAAATCACAATTTTCCTGAATACTTAGCGAAATCTAATATGGAAAAACCAACGATAGCTAAAAAACCAATTCGCTCTCTAGAAGATGCGCTAGATCAGTGTCAAACGCTGGGTATGCGCGTTAGTCGCCAGCGCCGCTTTATTTTGGAACTGCTGTGGCAAGCAAATGAGCATCTATCTGCGAGAGAAATTTACGATCGCCTCAACCAAGAAGGCAAAGACATTGGTCATACCTCTGTATATCAAAACCTAGAAGCTTTATCCAGTCAAGGGATTATTGAATGTATCGAACACTGTGATGGTCGCTTATATGGCAATATTAGCGATGCTCACAGCCATGTCAATTGTCTCGATACTAATCAAATTCTGGATGTACATATAGAATTGCCAGAAGAATTGTTGCGTCAAGTTGAACAACAAACGGGCGTAAAAATTACAGAATATAGTATTAACTTTTATGGCTATCGCCATCCATCAGAAGATGTGTAGAGATGTAGAATTACAGCAGATTTGATGTTTATGAGGTACAGCAACTGATTGAAAAAAGTAATGAGTAATGAATAATGAGTCAAGAATTTACTTAATATTCACTACTTATTACTCATTACTTATTATTTGTGCTGTGCCTCACTTAATTCAAAAGTGCTGTAAAAAGGTAAACGGTAAAATTGAGCTTCCCTAGCGTGGGCTTGTGACCATTATTCTTTTACTTCTTTTGCCTTTTTACTTTTGCCTTTTTACTTTTTACTTTTTAACATCAATCATAATCGCTGGGATTCACACTAAATACCGTTTCATCTTCTACATCATCATCATCATCGTATAAACCAACTGAAGTAATTGGTTCTGCTTGTGAGTCGTCAATTGTGCCGATGTTGGTATCGCTTAACCAAGCTGCTGTTTGATCGCCTCTGTCGCTGCTACTCATTACAGATGTCTGTGAGAGTAATTTTTTCAGGGTGTAGAACTGTTCTAAAGAGAATACAGCACCATTCATCGTGGCAATTTCGCGGTCAGCAGCAGTTAGAATGGCATCAAATAAGCAGGCATTGACAAGATTGACATTTTCCAGATTAATGCTGCTAAGATTAGCACCAGTCAAGTTAGCACCAGTTAAATTGGCATAACTTAAATCAGCATTAGTTAAATTGGCATAACTTAAATTTGCATTAGTTAAATTGGCATAACTTAAATTTGCATTAGTTAAATTGGCATAACTTAAATTTGCATTAATCAAATTTGTCTGCTCTAGATTGGCTTTAACTAACATCACTTGTAACAAGGATGCGCCAGAGAGATTGAGTTGAGTTAAAGATTGGGGGAGAATGCGTTTGAGCCAAACAGAATGGGATAAAATCGCGGCTTTACCCATTAGCATTGTCAAAACTTCTGGGTAGAATTCAGCAACATTTTGCGGATTGCCACAAGGAGAAAAAGCAACTTTAGTAAAGCGATAACCAGCAGATAATAATAAAAATACATTTATGCCTACACTGGCATTAATTTGCTCAACATTTATGGGATTGCCGAGTGTGTGAAAATAATTCCAAGCTTGATGCGCTATTCCTTCATTTAACCAACGACCTTGACAATAACCACGCCAAAATAATTCTAGACGTTGTAATAATAAATCTAAAGAAAAATCACTTTGAGGCTGGTGTAGTAACGTTTCAATTACCAGTTGCTTAATTTCTGTAGTGAGGACACCATAACCAAGAAGTTTATATAAATGTTGAGCAACACTCTGCGGCGAATCAAGAGAAAAAATTAATATTCCGTAGTCATCTTTTTGCTGCTGGGTAAGAATTTTTAGTTGATAAGCAATAGCTTCTGCACAGAGATATTCGCCTAATTTGGGGTGAGAAAATTCTGTGAGGAGTGCTGAGTGTTGGGTCACCGAAGTTTGCTCAACGGGGGAAACCCCCGCACGCAACTTCTCGCTGAGTGCTGCGGGGGAAGTTTTGAAGTAGAAAGCGGGTAAGGTAGGGGGAGGGGAAGTTTCTGTGAGATGAATTTGATAGCGATCGCTGTGTAAAATTTGGAGAGCGATCGCCTGGATTTGGTTTAATAAATCTTGGGGATGACAACCAGAAAGTAAATTGGCGATCGCTTCTTGTGTACGATGAATGTGAGCCGAACCAGAACGCAATAGCATGGTTTTAATCCCGCCAGTCACCGGATAACCTAATAACCAACGACTCAGGCGATGATAAATTTCCCACACTACTTTAGTAGTACTAGGTGATTGCGCTAATTGCCAAATTTCATCATCTATAAGTGCATCACGATGTAAAATCCCTAGTAAATACAGCAACAATGGTTGACGTACCAAAGCCGAAAGTTCGGGAAACTTGGAGTTACTGATAAATAAGCCAGATTGCTTTAAGAAGGTAAAGAAATTTTGAGCAACGGGTAATGACTGTAACATTGCCCACTGTTGAAACCATTGTTTTAATTGTTCTTGTTCTAATGGTTGAATAATAATTTGTGGTAACTGCGATAAGATATCTGGCTCAATTTCTTCTAAAGCATTTTTGCGACTAGTTAAAATAATTTTATGTTTACCTTTAGCTTGCAACGCCATTAACTGCTGAATAAAAATTGTCTTGGCTCTTATCCCTAAATTAGCAGCAGGTAATTCATCCAAACCATCAAGCAGTAACAAACAGCGCGGTTGTTCTTGTTCTAACCAATTACTTAAGTTAGTTTGAGCATTCAAAGCAAAACCAGAATTCAAAGTTTCTGCTAAAGTTTGACCATATTTAATATCCCGCAAGCGAATAATCACCGGCATCCAATTAGGATAAAGTTCTCTGGCTACTTCTGCTGCCCAAATTTGACAGAAACTAGTTTTACCATATCCTGGTTCGGCCGCAATCACAGCAATATTTTCACTATCTGCTAACTGTTCTTGCGCCCATTTTTTGATATCAACCGATGGAGTATTAGTATTTACTACTAAACCTTTGAGGGTAATATAAATATCCTTAAGGGCAAAAGACTCGATAAATAAAGGTTGGCTGAGATTTTTTAGTAAAAATACGCGATAATTTTCTCGACATAAATCAATTTTATCCCCTACAGATGAATTTTTAGCTGCGCCTAAATTACCTGATTCAGAAGGAGCAATATTACTTGTAGAACCTAATTGGAAAAATTTTTGTAATTGTGCCAGTTGTGGGGCATTTTCCGCCACAACTTTGAGTAAATATCCACTCAGGGAATGAGTTAAACGCTGGGTTAATAATTTTGCTTCTAAATCTTCTGCACCATTCGCAATTAACCAAGCAATAGTAGCATTATTCATTTGTTGCACTAATAAAGAATCCGCCACTACAGATAAGGCTTGTTCTGCTTGGGTATCAGTTAACTTTCCCTGGGTTAAAGTTTTTAATAATCCTTGGAGTTGTACATCTTGCAGACTGAGTTTGCCAATAATTTCCTGTAAAATTTCTCCTTGACTGGAAATCATCGCTCGGTTCAGCCAAGGTTTTTTCAGACTGACTTCTTGTTGAATGATTTGATGTAAAGCATAGAGATAAGCAATGTGAAACGCCAGCCATGTGCCTTCGTTACGTTTTAAGGCCTTTTTTTCACTGAGACTACGCAACAAACTTTCTGTTAGTCGCGCAATCAGCTTGATATCTTGCCAAACAGAACCCAGAGGTAGTTCTAAAACCTCGGCTAAAGTACAGACATCAAGTGGTGCAAGGCTTTTAACTTCCATATCTTGGACAATGCGGTAGGCTACACCCGCCAATTGACCAAGGGAAAATTCTCGAATTTGACTGATTTCAATCTGGCGTTCTGCCAACCATTGCCTGATACTGAGGTTCATTTAATTACACAACTAAGACTCCGCCTATGTCATTATGATTCATTTATTGGGTGACGAAAACAGGTAACAATGAGTAGGAAGCTGCTTAGTATCTGAGTCAATGATGAGCGATCGCCCTCTTAAATTATTACTAGTTGACCAAGACCCTATTTTCCGTTTAGGACTGCGGGTAACTTTGGAAGCAATGCTGAATTTGCAAGTTGTCGCAGAAGTAGAAACAGAGACAGAAGCTTTGCAAATACTAGCAGAACTTACTAATCAAGACCCAGAAGCAGTAAATTTAGTGGTTTTGGACTTAGGAAGCGATCGCAAAACGACTCCTTTGGAGCTTCGCTCTTTTGACAGTCAGTTGCAAGGTTTAGAATTTTGTCGCCTGCTAAAAACTTCATACCCAGACTTACCGATTTTACTGCTGAGTGCTGTCCAAAACCGAGAAATATTAGCTGCTATTAGGGCAATTGGGGTGAATGGCTATCTCCCTAAAGGTACTCCTGCATCTCAAATTATTGCTGTGATTTCAGAAGTCGCCGCAGGTGCTTCCCATTGGGTATTAGATACTAACTCGCCTTCGGCTCCCATCTCGCCGCCTCCCCGAATACCTTGGCTGCGGCTATGGCAAAATCAGTGTTTATCGGGAATCGGCTATATTAACGCTTCCCTAGCAACAATTACAGTCAAACTACAAACCCCAGGCTTACCAATACTAGACCGGGCTGTGCTGGCGGGACAACGGCGAGAACTGTTAGCGGCGCGTTGGCTACTCCATCATTTGTTAATTTCCGCCCCAGAACAATCACCATTGATTTCTCCGACAGAAGAATTACCATTGATTTCTTCAGCCAGTAGTGTCATTGTGCCAACAAATGTAGAGCCACCTTTAACTTTGCTCCCAGAAATCAACCCTAGTGCCTTGCAATTTGATTTATTTTCAAATTGTATAAATAAATTACAATTTTCTTTGGAAAATGTTTCAGATGTCCCGTTAGAAATTGATATTCTCAGGGAAGATAAGAAACGGGAATTACTTTATTTAATATTACAAAAATTAGCCAAACAAATTGAAGATTTACGTGCTTCTCAAATCACCATTGAGCAGTTAGAGGGATTTAAAAATACTATTTTGTTTGATTTATGGCAAGCTACAGTTACAGACTTTTTTGGTAAATTTTCCCAAGTGCCAATCGGGGGACAAAAAATTGAAGTTGTCAAGGTATTGCTGCAAAATCCCAGAATTATTCAAACTGACATCTTCAATAAAATTCCCTTTGTAGTAGAGTTACTCTCTTATTTACTATTTCAAACAGATTTTCAGATTGATAATCAGACTTATTTAGCTGATAGTGATGCTGCTAAAACACAGTCATTAATGATTTTAGAAAATTTGTTGATTCAAGTGGGTAATGGAGTATTACAACCACTGTTAAATTATTTAGCAGATGTGGAGGCAATTAAGAAAAACTTTTATACTCGCAAGTTAATTTCGACGCGGGAAATTGAACGGTTTAGAAATGATTTGTCTTGGAAATACCGTTTAAATAATTATGTGAATGAAGCTAAAGCAATTTTTGAAAGTCGCTATGAGTTATTTGTATTAGCACCAAGGGGAATTGCGAAAACATCAGTTTACGCGCCGCGCAATGCAGAATTAGCC
This sequence comes from Aulosira sp. FACHB-615, assembly GCF_014698045.1. Classification (GTDB taxonomy): domain Bacteria; phylum Cyanobacteriota; class Cyanobacteriia; order Cyanobacteriales; family Nostocaceae; genus Nostoc_B. Next base: position 134,537 of record NZ_JACJSE010000011.1, on the reverse strand, counting down.
AAGCTTGCAGGTGTACCGTTATTTGTAACGCTGGGACTAGAATTTTGGGATGCGATCGCTCCCCGCCTACAATCGCTATTATCTTTTTTAGGCAGTGGTATTGTCTTCGTTTTAACTCAAGTCATTGGTCGTGGTTTAGGTTTAATCGCTCGTGGTATTCTCCAAGGTATCGGTAGTGTGTCGTTCTCAGAGAAAAATTTCAACCGCAATAGCGAAAGACAAAAGTGATATTTAAATTAAAGTTAATTAAAATGAACGAGATGCGATCGCAAGTTTTATGAACAAAGTGCAACTACTTGAGATAGACTCAATACCAGTCTGCGATCGCCAGACCTGTAACCCTAGAAAATTCTCTGACATTGTGCGTTACGAGAGTTGCTTGAAGGGCTATGGCTGTCCCAGCAATCAAAATATCAAGTGAACCTATGGGTATACCTTGTTGTTCTAATTGAGCGCGGATATTAGCCGCAGCCAAAGCATGATGCTGCTCAAAAGATACCAGATTAACTTGACCTAATAGTTGTTGAAGTTGTTGAGTGCGTTTTGCTGGTGAGTTAGATTTAGCGATACCAACTTGTAATTCAAAGAGAACGATTGTAGAAATAACTATTTCTTTGGGAAAAACCTGAGCTAGATTTTGAGCAACCTGTCCCTGACCTTTAAAATAATAGATCAGGGTATTAGTATCTAAAACGTACATTTAGAGACTCTCTCTTAATATGTCTTGTCCCGAATTTTCCCGAATCTCTTCTAAGCTAGGAAAATCTTTTGCCCAACTTCCAGCTAAGGAATAAACTAGTTCTGTCCATTGCTGTGAAGTGACTGTATTGTTTGGTTGATTGGCATTTAGATATTGATCACGAATAGATTCAGCAAAGGAGAGAATCTCACTAGCTTGGTCTTGGGGAAGAGATTTGACAAGTTCATAAATTTGTTCGGCTATAGTCATACAGATTTACTGAGCAAGTAAATAAAACTAGAAAACTCCTGTTCTTCCACAAAACATCTTAACGTAAGTTTCCCCCAGAGACAGAAGTTAATTAAAATGAACGAGATGCGATCGCAAGTTTTATGAACAAAGTGCAACTACCACCCGGAAGCTTTGGTTTACCTGTTGTTGGCGAAACCCTGTCTTTTTTGGCAGACGTAAACTTTGCAGAAAAACGCTATCAGCGTTATGGGTCGATTTTTAAAACCCATATTTTAGGTAGACCAACAGTAGCCATGATAGGGCCAGAAGCAGTTGAGTTTGTCCTTTCTAGCCATATAGAAAATTTCTCTTGGCGTGAAGGCTGGCCAGAAAATTTCAAAATATTGTTAGGTGAATCATTATTTGTGCAAGATGGTGAAGAACATCGTCGCAATCGTCGTTTGATTATGCCAGCTTTACATGGCCCGGCACTAGTCAACTATTTTGCCACAATGGAAGAAATCACTTGTAGCTATCTTAAAGAATGGGCAGTTAAACAAGAATTTACTTGGTTTGAAGAGTTTAAAAAACTCACCTTTGATATTGCCAGCCAACTGTTATTAGGTACAAGTTCTAGTGTAGAAGTTATCCGCTTAAGTAACTTATTTACTAACCTCACCAATGGTTTTTTTGCGCTGAATACTTTACCTTTACCTTTTACCACCTTTAGTAAAGCGATCGCATCTCGCAATCAAATTTTAGAGCATGTTGCTCAGGTTGTAAAAGCACGCCAGCAAAACCCTACCAAAGATGCTTTAAGTTTATTAATCCAAGCTAGAGATGAAGAGGGTAACAGCTTAAGTGAAACAGAAATTATCGCTCAAGCAGTACTGTTACTTTTTGCTGGACATGAAACCACAACTGCAATGTTAACTTGGTTAGTCACCGAATTAGCACGCCACCCAGAAGTTTTGCAACGCGCCAGAGAAGAACAGTTACAACTTGCTGCATCTGGTTCTTTAACTATAGAGCAGTTGGGAAAAATGCCCTACTTAGACCAAGTTTTATGGGAAGTTGAACGACTGTATCCACCAGCCGCCGCAGGATTTCGTGGGGTAATTAAAGAATTTGAATACAAAGGTTTCTATGTCCCGGCTGGTTGGCAACTATATTATTCAATTTTAATGACTCACAACCTACCAGAAATTTATCCTGAACCAGAACGGTTTGACCCTGAACGTTTCAGCCCTCAGCGCCAAGAACATAAACAATATCCTTTCAGCTTAATTGGTTTTGGTGGCGGGCCGCGTGTGTGTATTGGGATGGCGTTTGCCAAAATGGAAATGAAGATTGTTGCTGCCCATCTTTTACGCAGCTATGATTGGGAAATCTTACCTAACCAAAGTTTGGCTTCAGTCAGAATTCCTACAAATCGTCCTAAAGATGGGTTGCGGGTTCGATTTCAACCTCGGTGAAATTGTTATGACACCTGAAATAAATCTCAGTTTGCCGTCAGGAGTGTCTCAAGGTTGGCAAAGTATGAAAAACGTTGTCAACCAAGGGGTTCACTCTGTGAATAATTCTCTGCAACAAGTTGGCGAGTCTTGGCAAGAAACAGCTACAACAACCTTAGAACAAGCTAAATCTTCGATTGGTCAAGGTTTGCAAACTGCTGACCAATTTAAGAATACAACATCAGGTGCAGTGGAACGTGCGATCGCCTCTTCCATCAATGACTGGCTAACACAACATCCCACAATGTTACGCCTACTTCATGCACTCAATTGGGCTGCAAATCACCCGATTATTAGTATAATCATTATCCTCTTGAGTCTGGCACTGCTTTTTGGTCTGGTGAATGCAGTTATTCGCTTATTTACAACAGCCAGTTTTTCTCTCTTACAAGCACCATTAAAATTATTACAAGCTTTAATTAAATTTATTTTTCTTAGTATAGCTAAACTTACTGGTTTTACTTGGAATAAAATCAGCCATCATCAAGCAATAGATAATATAAATACCATTCAAACTCCTTATCCAGATAAACAGCAAAGATTAGTCGAAATCTCATCTCGTTTAGAAACACTCCAACAAGAACAAAAACAACTTTTACAAGAAGCGGCTGAAATCATTGCTACAGATAGCACAAATCTAGAAATTAGATTTAGCCAAAATCATACTAATGTTGTTTAATCAATATTTTATCTGCGTTTATCTACGGTTAATTTTCCTCAAAATATATAAAAAGCTATCACATTCAAGGTGATAGCTAATTGGTATATGAATCTTGAGGTTTATGTTACAGAAAGATGACTGAAATTATCAGCAATAATTGTTTTGCCAACTTCCTATTTCAATACCATAACATATATGACTTACGCAGTCAGACGAACAATCAAGAGTTTGAAATCGGCACTATCACCTAAAATAATTTACCGCTTAGGCGCACCAAATCCACGACGCTCAAGCACATTTCGTACCTCTGGGCTAGGTGTGTAATTGTAGCCGTAAGAAGAATTTTCCGAATCATCCATAACTTGAGGTGTGAGTAACACAATTACCTCATTGCGCTGATTATTTTTGTTTGTTCTTCTAAACAATGAACCAATTAGTGGTAAATCTCCTAAAATGGGTATTTTAGAAACAGTTACCCGGTCTTGGTCTTGAATAATGCCTGAAAGAATTAAAGTTTGACCATCACGTAAACGAATCAAGCCAGAATTGAGCGATCGCTCCGAGACTAAAAATATACTTTGAGTATTACCACCAACATTAATTTCTGCGGAAGATTGAGGAGCCTTAACAATAGGAGCGACAGATAATGACACAAAACCGTTATCATCAATTCTGTCAACTTTGACAGCTAGTGTTAAACCCACACTTGTTTTCTCAGCAGTAACAGTTTGTACAGCAGTATCACTACCACGAGTTATTTCATTCCTAATGTTTCCTACTACTTCTTGCGTCAGGTTAACATTAGCGGTCTGACCTTCTTGCACAATCAATGTCGGGTCGGTCAAAATCTTGGCATTACCACTTGTCACCTGAGCTTGCAAACTAGCTAAGAAACGTTTGGGGAATTGAAATAAAGTTGGCAAAGATGTAGTAGCTGTACCCAGAGTTCCTCGTGAAACCGTCGATGTACCATCAGCGTTTCTTGTAATTACCGTATCTGTTGCTGGAGTAATATTGGAAAAACCTGGTTGTAGAGGGTTTCCTGTAGGCGCAATAGGTTGATAGAAAGTAGCAGAACCTGGATTAGCAACTCTAGTGATGTTACCATTGGCATCTATTACAACTGTACCTGGGCTAGTTCCTGGAATAGATACACCAGTGTTTGGATCTACGAAGGGAGTACCTTGGACTGGGTTTGTAATAACTGGTGTACTAGTTACACTACTTGCCGCTTCAGCACTAGTAGCGGGTCTAGAACCACCAAAATTGAAAGATGCAGCACCGCCATCATTAACAAAGAAATTATTACCAACACCAAAAGAAAAACTAGTGTTAGTGTTATGAGTGTTTAAAAGGTTAACATCAATAATTTTGACATTGACTACTACTTGACGGCGACGAACATCAAGTTGAGTTAGTTGAGAAATTGCTATATTAATTTGTTTGGCAGGGCCAATCAAGGTGATGGAATTTGTCCGCTCATCCCCTAATGCTTGTAAACCCCGTAGCAAAGGTGTTGTGTATTGAGAGTCAGCCAGAGTGAGACGTTCAATTCTTGTTTCAGTAGTTGTCTGACTTTGAGTTACTGGAGCCGCACTACTACCCACAGGCACAGCAGTCACATTAGTAACTTGTCGTTCTCTGGTGACAGCACTTTCAGCCCCCATTCCCACTAAAAAGTTCAAAGCAACTCCCACATTGACTTGATTCAGTCGCAAACTACGTACAATCACATCACGAGTGGAATTAGGTAATTTTGCCCCTACAAACACTGTACGACCATTACGATTAGCTTCTAACCCGCTTAAACGCAAGACATAGTTAAACACATCTTGCACAGGCTCGTTTTCTATATCTAAAGAGATTGTTTGAGCAGCATTGGCAGGAGCAGCACCTTGCTGACCTCCAGCAGGATCACCACTGATATAAGCCAAATTCAAATTAGCCGCACGGGCTAAAAGTGATAATACTTCCCGCACTGGTGCATCTCGCAACACCAGCCGAGGAACACGCTCTTGGGTTCCTAAATCAATCACACTCGGAGAAGCATCTGTGGCCGAAATGGCGATGTCTCCGACTGGTGGCGCAACGGCTCTGGGTAAGAATGGCGGTGCTTGGCTAACAGGTTGACCAGGCCCTGCCGCTTGGGCTGGTCTGCCATCAATACTAATTTCTGGGTTAGGAACCAGAACATCTGGCCTTTGGCTTGGTTGCACAGGCACATTTGTTGTAGGTGCTGTTGGCGTTGTTGGTGTTGCAGCTACTGTACCTGTGGATGGTGTAAAACCAAGGGTGATTCTGTCATCTTTGCGTAGTACTGGTTGACCACTGGGTGCATCGTTATCACCAGTGACTATAACTCGAATGCTATTAGCATCTAGCTGTACAACTTCAACAGAGGCGATTCCCGATGCAGGTTTATCTTGACGGAAGTTATTACCACCTGGTAATCGTAGTTGAGCATTAATCACATCGGAAACTAAGGTTTTACCTCTTTTGGTTGTAAAAACCTGGGGGCGAGAAGTTGAAGATGTTTTTAAAACTACGTTAATGCCACCATCAACAGCATTTAACTTAACATCATTAACTTGAGTTACCTGCGCCCACCCTGGTTGAGCTGCCAAAAATGTTAAAGCAGCAGCACCCAATATTAAGCTATTACCGTGAAGCTGTTTCACAGTTCATTCCTCACTTTATAAACATTTTTAAGCAAAAATTGTTGAGAAAAAGCACTTCTATTTAGGCGGTGCTTTAGCAGCTGCGGCTATTTCTTCTGGTGTAAGTGGCATCAAAGCCTGCAACTGGAAAGATGTAGTTAGAGGTGGCGGCCCTACTTGACGTATGGCTTTACCTGCTTGGGTCGTATTTTGTACTGGAGCCAACACTGACTGATAATCCCTAACGATTAACAAAGGCTGTAAACGCTCTATATTCCGCAGAATTGATTGAGTTTGTTCATAAGTACCAACAAATTCGACATTGATACTGATGCGTTTTAGTTTGTTGTTGACTGCTACACCCAAAGAATCATCTGTGATTGGTTCGGCTTTACTAGTAACAGGGGCAAACTTCTGGAGTTTGGCTTTGACTGCGTTGGGGGGAACTTGAGCATTACCAGACTCAATCAACCGATTTAAATCTAACAGCAGAGTATCTAAAGTTTTTTCATTAGCAAACAAACCTAATACTTGAATTTTTTGCTGTTTGGCATCAGCTAAATCTTTTTTTACTTGGTCAATCTGTTTGAGAGTGGCTTTTTTTTGGTCAATTTGCCCTTGCAATTCCCCACTTTTTGCCTGCTGCTGCTGATAGGTATCCCATGCTGGCATGACAAAGTTCAGCACTATAAATAAGGCTCCGGCAAGACCTACTACCCCCGCTATACCTCCAATAATTTGGGGAGTGAAGGCAATACCAAAGACGACTGGATGGGGCGATGCACCTGAGTCAAATTCCTCACCCTGATCTGCAAAATTCAAATCTTCACTCAGCGTCATTTCGGGATGACTCCTGTTTGTTGCATAGTGCGAATTCGAGCTACTAATCCTACCGTGCCTTTTTGTTCTAACTCCCGGACTAAATCGGAAGCAGGAACATCGCTTAAACTCGATTGGATTGTGTATTTAACTATTTGTGGTGGTTTGATGGGAACTTTCGATGTACTCGCAGTTAGCGGTAATGGTGCATCTACTAAGTTTGCACCAGTAATTCTGCTGTCGGAAGCTTTCAAAAATTGAGACTGTTGCAGACTCAATAAGAAATCGTTGACATCGTTAAAAGTCCGCGCGAATCCGGCGATTTCGATACCACCAGCCGGGTTTGTGGGTGGCTGACCTTCTGCTGCTGGTGTGGGTGGAAGTTGTTTGACGTTTTCTATTTGTACTGTAGCTGGAATGCGATCGCGTAAATCTTGTAACATCGCTGACCAAGGTCGAATTTGGTCAAATACAGTGACTAAACTTTGAGTTTCCCCTTTAACTGCATTCGTTTCTTCCTTGATTTTGTTAACATTTCCTATTTCTGAATCTAATCTAGTGACTTCTTGCTGTAACTGTGCTATGTTCTGCTCTAGTTCGCCGTTCTTCCCTTGCAGTATCCACCAACCAGCCCCAGCAAAAACCGGTAAACACAAACCCAACCCAACCCCTAGAAAAATTGGTTTCGGGTCGCCAACCGAAAGCTTTTTACCAGCTTTTTTGTCACTTTTGTTCTGGTAAATTGGGCGGTCTTTGAGAAAGTTAACATCTAAACTGTACATCCGGTTACACCTCCCGCATTCCCAAGCCAAGTACGATCGCTAAACCAGAACGTTCCAAAGCTGGATATTTTTGTTCATCAACCTGCAAAGACAACCCCCCCACCGGATCTACTTGTGCAGTTGGCAAGCTTAAGCGTTGTGTGAAAAACTCATCTAGCTGTTGCAGTCCGCCACCCGGCCCAGCCAATAAAATCTGCGCGATTTCCAAATTTTCACTTTGATTTAAGTAAAAATCGATAGAACGGCGCAGTTCATCCGTGAGTTCTCCCACAACTCTCATCATCGCCGCCATCCCTGGGTTGATTCCTGTCACCCCAGTTTGACCACCATCCATCGGAGTTGCCGGAATAATCATTTCCCGTAAAAGTTCCATATCCCGTGATATGGGTACACTCATCGCCCTCGCTAAGGCTTCTTGCATTTGATAAGTACCAATTGGCACAGTCCGCGAAAATTGAGGTACTCCGTTCACAATGATGGCTATTTCTGTACTGTCGAACTCAATGTCCACCAGTACCACCGCTTCCTGTGGGCCAAATTGCCGCAGTTGGTCACGGATTGTCCGAATCAGCGCAAAACTGTTAATCTCTAAAACATCGATTTGCAATCCAGCTTGCTCAAAAGTACTTAGATATGTATCAGTAATCTCCTTGCGGGTGGCTACTAACAATACCTGTACTTTTTCGATGCCGTCCTCATCTACAAAGTACCCAAGTTTTTGGTAATCTACATCAGCTTCTTCACGCGGATATGGTAAATACAAGCCAGCTTCATGATTCAACACCATGTCCCGTAATTCTTTGTCATCTAACTCAGCTGGCACTGGAATCAGACGTACGATAGAATCTCGTCCAGGTACACCGGTAGCAACACGAGAAGCCTTGATTTTACTTTCAGCTAATCCTTGCTGAATGATTTGCGCCATTGTCGGGGGGTCAGCAATTTGACCATCTGTCACCACACCTTCGGGAACTGGAACAGATGTAAAAGATTCTAATTTTAAACCTTGGCGCTGCTTGCGTAACTGAACGATATTTACCCGTTCTGATGCAAGTTCGATGCCAACCCCTTTATTAGATTTGCCAAACAGACTATTGAAGCTTTTCACCACAGTTCCGCCGGACTACTAAATAGAAAATTTAATTTGTCAACGCAGTATATTGCGTCTTTACGGGTAATTGATTTAGCCTATAATCTCGTTAATTCTCCATAAGCTTTTCATTTCTATCAAGGGTGAAAATACTGGTAAAATGACTAGACTACAAAAATTCAAGCAACTAACAGCTTGGGCAATAATTGGTTTATTGACTAGTTGGATTGTTAGTTGCAGCACAGGTAACGTTGGCACAAGTCCAAAACCAGGGACGACAGAAGCAGCCAACATTGAGTTTTGGACAATGCAACTCCAACCTCAATTTACTGACTACTTTAAAACTTTAATTTCTGATTTTGAGTCAAAAAATCCCGGTGTAAAAGTTAACTGGGTTGATGTGCCTTGGGCAGCTATGGAGAACAAAATTCTAACAGCTGTCTCCGCAAAAACGCCACCTGATGTTGTTAACCTAAATCCAGATTTTGCCTCCCAACTAGCAGGACGAAATGCTTGGTTAGACTTAGATACAGCAATTCCTCAAGATGTGCGATCGACTTACTTACCAAACATTTGGAAAGCCAGCACACTCAATGGCAAAAGTTTCGGAATTCCCTGGTATCTCACAACAAGGCTAACTATTTATAACACTGATTTGTTAAAACAGGCAGGTATCAGTAAACCACCGACTACCTACGTAGAGTTAGCACAGGTAGCACAACAAATCAAAGATAAAACTGGTAAATATGCCTTTTTTATTACTTTTGTACCGCAAGATTCTGGTGAGGTGATGGAGTCTTTGGTACAAATGGGTGTGACTTTAATTGATGCTGATGGTAAAGCTGCTTTTAATTCACCACAAGGTAAAGCCGCATTTCAATATTGGGTTGATTTGTACAAAAAAGGACTACTACCAAAAGAAGTGTTAACCCAAGGTCATCGTCATGCTATTGATTTATATCAATCGGGTGAAACTGCATTTTTAGCTTCAGGGCCAGAATTTCTCAAGACAATAGCTAATAATGCCCCAAAAATTGCTCAAGCTTCTGCAATTGCACCACAAATTACTGGAGATACAGGTAAGAAAAATGTGGCAGTGATGAATATTATTATTCCTCGCGCCAGCAAACATCCTGAAGCTGCTACTAAGTTTGCTTTATTTGTCACAAATGATGCAAATCAACTATCGTTTGCGAAAGCAGCAAATGTTTTACCTTCAACTACTAAAGCATTATCTGATAGTTACTTTAAAGATATGCCAGCTAATGCTTCTACGGTTGAAAAAGCTAGAGTTATTAGTGCAACTCAATTACAACAAGCTGAGATTTTAACTCCAAAATTAAAGGATTTCAAGAAATTGCAAAAGGCAATTTATGAAAATTTGCAAGCAGCGATGTTAGGTCAAAAAAATGTTGATCAAGCTGTTGAAGATGCTGCACAACAGTGGAATAATCGCTAAATTTTGAAAGTGTCAGATTCCCGACTTCTTCAAGAGGTCGGGAATCTTTTTGCTTATCAAAACAGAATTCAGTAGCCAGCAGCCAGAATTCAGAATTCAATTTTGTGTGACACTTCTCCTGGCGGAGACGCTACGCGAACGGCAAGCTCAGTGCATCGCTGATGGATGAATAAATGGATTTAAAACCCCCCATTAATTGATTCTGACTCCTGAATTCTGACTTATGAATTCTTCTTCAAGAAGGATTTAATGTTCCTAAAAAGTGTCCGATTAGATAAAGAGAACCACACAAAACGACTAAATTATTTGTATTAGTAAAAGCTGATGTTAATGCTGATGATACATCTGGATATGTTTGACACAAATTTAGTTCTGGGCAAATATTATTAGCCAGATTTGCTAATTCTTGCGGATTGGCTGAATTGTTATCTGGAACTGGTACTAAATATAATTTATCGTTTGTTTGTAGTAGGGCTTGGAAAATTTCTGTATGGTCTTTTGTGGAGAGCATACCAATTATCCAAGTTACATTTTCGGGATTTAGACTATCTACGTAATTACGTAAGACTTGGGCTGCTGCGGGGTTATGTGCGCCGTCAATTAATAATTTATGGTTGTTCCAAGTTAGCCATTGCATTCTTCCTGGCCATTTGGTGTTTGCCATACCATTGATAATGGCTGATTCCAGAATTTCCCAACCTTGTTGTTGGAGAATTTCTAAGGTTGCTAAAGCTAAAGCTGAGTTAGCTAATTGAATTTGCCCTTGTAATGGTAGAGGGTATTGAATTGAATTTGGAGGATATTGAAGTGATTGATATTCTGCCCAGCTTGGAGAGATTTGCAGTGCTGGTTGGGGTGTAAATATTGGGCATTGTAATTCTGCGGCACGCGATCGCACAACTTTTTCGGCATCGGTTGGCAATGAACCCATGACAACCGGACACCCAGGCTTAATAATTCCGGCTTTTTCTCTAGCAATATTGGCTACTGTGGGGCCTAGTTGTTGCCAATGTTCGCGGCTAATGGAAGTAATCACCGTCACCAAAGGTTCAGAACAAACATTAGTCGCATCTAAACGTCCCCCTAACCCAACTTCTATCACGGCAATATCAACTTGCTGCTGGGCAAAATACAGCCAAGCAGCCGCAGTAATAATTTCAAACTGAGTCGGATATTCGTCATCACCAGAAACAGCCGCTTGGACTTTTTGTAAAAGCTGACTTAATTCCTCAGCCGAAATTGCTTGTTCATTGATACAAATTCGTTCTGTCCAATCAATTAAATGGGGCGAAATGTAACGCCCTGTCCGATAACCAGCTGCGGTAAGTACTGAAGAGAGATAAGCACAGACAGAACCTTTCCCATTTGTCCCAGCAACGTGAATGACTGAGATGCGTTCATGAGGGTTGCCCAGGTTTGCCAATAGTTTGACAATCCGCGACAGTCCCAGATTTACACCAAAATGTTGCAAAGGTTGAAGTACAGAATCGATATTCACTGGAAGGGGAGTGGGGAGTGGTGGAAGGGGAGTGGGGAGTGGGGAGTGGGGAAGTAAGGGGGCAGGGGGCAGGGGGCAGAGGAGTTTAACTAATGACAAATGACAAATGACAAATGACCATTGACAAAACCGACTGCCCAGATTTCCTAGAAACAGTCGGTTGTAAGGTGATAATGTAAATTTATGTTTATGCTTCTCTATTCAAAAAGTTTTGCACTTGTCTCAAAGCTGCTGCACCGATGTTAAAAACAGCCCAGCCAGCAGCAACAGCAATAGGCGCTAAAACGATCGCTACACGAAAATCGATATCCATAATTTAGAACCCCTCTGTTAAGTAGAAATTAAAGTTTTATCAACTCTTCTCATCTTTATTTTTAGCCCAAGTGGGCATTTTTTCCAACTAGGTATGTAAAGAAAGATTACAGTGGGGTCAAGAACCATTTGTTCATCTTCCTTGTCTCCCTTGTCTCCCTTGTCTTCCTCTCTCCTTCACCCAGCCTCAAAACCCAAATCACTGCCTTTCCCCGCATGAACCAAGGCTAACTTTTTGTAACGTTCAGCATGTTCTATGAGTTCGGCGGCTTCGGTGGCGCTGATTTGACGCAACACTTTGCCAGGAACGCCGACAACTAAAGATAAAGGCGGTACATTTTTGGTCACAACTGCGCCTGCGCCGATAATACTGCCAGCGCCTACTCTGACTCCATCTAAGACTACTGCCCCAATGCCAATTAAACAGCCGCGCTCAATATGGGCAGAATGTATCACAGCGCGATGTCCGACAGTCACATGATCTTCTAAAATAGTGGGCAAACCAGGATCACCGTGCAGAATGGCTCCATCTTGGATATTGGTGCATTCACCAATCTCAATCCGCTCTACATCTGCCCTGACTACTGCTCCATACCAAATACTGGCTCCGGCTTGGATTGTTACAGCACCAATCACCACAGCGTTGTCTGCAACGAAGGCTGCTGGAGAAAAATCAGGAGATGGCCAGTAAGAAGCGGTAGACACGATAGAATAGGAATATGGTACCCAGGAACACTGGAGAAACTCCAACCTTTGAGAAGCTGGTTCAAAACCAGAATATCATGTTGTTAAACCTCTACACTGAGGAAAACACAGTTTACAATTGTTCTACACTGCAAATACGTTTCCGTGCAGTTACGAACAATTAACTTAAAGTGGAGGAGCCGAAGTGTAAAATCGAACCTAATGGTGCTAGTGAAGAAGAAATTATGTTTGTACGCACTTCATGATGAATCCAGGTTTGCAGTACCCAATATTTGGTCACGAAATTCAGTGTCCCCACTGTCGGCAGACTATTCCGGCTTTGACACTTACAGATACCTATCTTTGTCCTCGTCATGGCGCATTTGAGGCCAACCCTAAGACTGAGGAGTTAATTCATCTACAGTCAGGTCGTCATTGGCGCAGATGGAATGGGGAATGGTATAGACAACACACTCATCCTGATGGGATACGGTTTGAAATTCACGAGGCTTTAGACAAACTGTATACCCAAGGCTACCGAGCAACAAAGGTAATTATTGCCAGACGTTATCAGGAATTGATGAGTGGTTATTTAGAACGCAGTACCCCTTGGCGTTCTGGACAGCCAGAGACGACATCGGCGCGACTTTATGGTTTACCAGTAGAATTTAGTCCCGATTCCTCAGAAGAACCCTCCTGGGAAGTGATTAATTTCGACTTGGAAAAAGAGCCGGGAGTGCCTGTGCGCTATCCTTATTTCAGGTTGTTTGAGTAAATGTCATTGGTCATTGGTCATTAGTCATTTGTATTTACCAGTGACTAATGACTATTGACTAAGGACGAATGACGAATTATGCACCACGCCTCTATCCGCACTGCGAATATTCATCGCGCGATCGCATTTTATGAATTGTTGGGGTTTAGCGTATGTGAACGCTTTACTACAGGCTATACTCTGGCTTGTTGGATGGAAGGCTTGGGTGGACGCATTGAACTGATTCAAATTCCCCAGCCAAAACCTGCGCCTGATGCGTTTGATGATGAGCATTATGTGGGATATTATCATTTGTCCTTTGATTTAACAGCAGTCACACCAGATTTACCTAGCTGGTTAATCAACTTAAAAACCAGCTTTGCATTAGCAGCACAAAACCAGCCAGAACAATTATCACCCCTAAAAATCCTGTTAGAACCTACACAACAGCAAATAGGCGATCGCATCTGGGAAGTTGCCTTTATTGCAGACAGTGATGGTTTACCTTTAGAATTTATTCGGGCTTTAACTAAACTCGGTTAAATCAGCTTATCTCTTTATATACTTTTTGTTATTGGTCTAATCTTTCCTTGGTAGTGTCGCTGATTTCAGTAATCTCCAAGAAATAATAGACTGTTATTCATGGCGTTTATAAATGTGTATTTTAATTTAATAAACACATCTACCAAAAAATGGCTCCGTTTTTTATAGGGTATAGATATCGTTGGTCATTTTTATTTTTAAGTCTGTGGATAATCACAGTATTTTGTTTAAGTGATCAACCTGCTGACAGCAAGTATACGGCTAAAATCAAATCTAACAATATTCAAACACAATTGATTGCAACTCATATAAATAACTCAAAAATTACCGCCAATGTCCGTAAAACAGTATTAGAAAATGGTCTAACTGTTTTAACAAAAGAAGTGCATACCGCACCAGTTGTTAGTGTACAAATTTGGTACAAAGTTGGTTCACGCTATGAAGCACCAGGAACAAACGGGATTGCACATCAACTTGAACACATGATGTTCAAAGGTACAAAAAATCGTCCCGTGCAGTTTGCGAGATTATTTAGTGCTTTAGGTAGCGATTCCAACGCTTTTACAAGTTATGAACAAACAGCTTACTATGGCACTGTAGAACGAGAGAAACTCAAAGCACTGCTAGTTTTAGAAGCAGATAGAATGCAAAATTCTCTGATTGAACCAGAGCAACTAGCAACGGAAAAACGAGTAGTAATTTCAGAACTACAAGGTTACGAAAATAGTGCTGAATATCGCCTCAACCGTGCTGTTATGCAAGCTTTGTTTCCTAATCATGCTTATGGATTACCTGTGGGTGGTAACAAAGCAGATGTTGAGAAATTTCAAGTTGAGCAAGTCAAGGAATATTATCGTAAATTTTACACTCCTGATAATGCTGTATTAGTAATTGTGGGAGATTTTCAAACGAGTAAAACTCTAGAAACTGTTAAAGAAATATTTGGGAAATTGCCGAGGAGGCAGGAGGCAGGGGGAGAATCTTTTACTCAGCACTCAGCACTCCCCACTCCCCACTCCCCACTCCCCACTCCCCTAATCCTACGAGAACAGGGAGCAGCAGCGATGCTGCAAGTGGTTTATCCATTACCTGATTTGCATCACCCAGATATTCCGGCTTTGGAAGTGATGGATTATATTTTGACAGAGGGGAGGAACTCACGACTTTATCAGGCTTTGGTGGAATCTGGTTTAGCCAGTGAAGTGACTGCTTCTGTTTCTAGCTTGCAAGAGGCTGGCTGGTATGAGTTGTTAGTGACAGCAGATGATCATCAAGATTTGAAGAAAATTGAAACAGTACTCAATCGGGCGATCGCTAATTTAGTAAAAAAAGGCGTGAAGCCGGAAGAATTAACCAGGGCAAAAATGCAGTTAGAAGCTGGGGTGATTTTGAGTAATCGGGATATCACCAGCCAAGCAATGCAATTAGCTAACGATGAAATAACTGCTGGTGACTATCGTTATACTGACCGTTATTTAGCGGCTGTTAGTCAAGTCACAGAAGTGGATATTGTCAATGTAGCCAAAAAATATCTCCAACCAGAAACTCGTGTTGTTGGATTATTTCAGCCGACTGAACAAAATGTAACGGAAACGGGTAAAAAATTAAACTTAAATCAAACTACAGAAAATTTATCTGCTGCTGCTACACCTTTAGCTGTGTCAGAAATAGATAAATATTTACCCCCCCTTGAAGAAACAACAGATGTTGTGAAAAAAGTCTCCCACAACACAAGTCAAAAAAATTCTCACCTGACGTTACCAGAGCAATTTAGTTTAGCTAATGGTTTAAAAGTATTACTATTACCTGATAAAAGTACACCCACTGTAACTTTAAACGGTCACATCAAAGCTGGAAAAGAATTTGATGCAGAACATCAAGCAGGATTAGCATCTTTGGTGGCTGATAACTTAATGAGTGGTACAAAAAGCAAAAATGCTTTAAATCTGGCAAAGGCTTTAGAAGAAAGAGGCGCATCGTTGGATTTTACTGCTTATCGTGAAGGTGTCCGAATTGAAGGCGATGGTTTAGCAGTAGACTTACCAATTCTGATTGAGACTTTAGGAGATGCGGTGAAAAACAGTACATTTCCGAAAAAAGAATTGGAATTAAATCGCCAGCAAGCGTTAACTGACTTGAAACAAGAATTGGATGATCCAGCAGAAGTAGCAAAAAGAATTTTTGTCCAATCTCTTTATCCGAAACAACATCCTTTACATACTTTTCCCACAGAAAAGAGTCTGAAACAAATTAAGCGTGAGGATGTAATTGCGTTTAAAGCTAAATATTATCGTCCAGATACAACGGTACTGGTAATAGTAGGAGATTTTGAACCTACCCAAGTGCGATCGCTCATCGAAAAATCATTAGGCGATTGGCAAGTGAGTGGTCAACCACCAACAATCCAATATCCAAATGTAAAATTACCAGATAATCTCTTACGTGTAAACCCGGTGATGGCAGGGAAAGCGCAAGCGATTACTTTTATGGGTAACACAGGTATTAACCGCCAAGACCCCCGCTATTACCCAGCTTTAGTCTTAAATCAAATTTTGGGAGGCGATACATTATCTAGTTATTTAGGTGCAGAAGTGCGCGATCGCCAAGGGTTGACTTATGGTATTTATAGTTACTTGCAAGCGCAGAAAAATGCTGGGACATTTTGGATAGAAATGCAAACTAGTCCTGAAGATAGCAACAAAGCGATCGCGAGTACCCGCAAACTTTTACAAGCAATTCATCAGCAAGGTGTCACAGCCAATGATGTAGAAACAGCTAAAAACACCTTAATTAGTAACTACAAAATTTCCCTCGCTGACCCTGAAGAATTAGCACATACAATGCTGATGAATCAGGTATATGGAATGGACATCACAGAAATAAATTCCTTCGCTGATAAAATCAAACAAGTTTCTCTTGCTCAAGTCAATCAAGTTGCCCGTGAGTTACTCCACCCAGATAAAATTGTAGTGGTGACCGCAGGCCCGGCTGTAATTGCAGATAAAAATCATGAATGATTTGAGAGGCTATTACAACAAGGCAAAAGTAAAAAGAAAGAATATTCATACCAAAAGCCCAACCTGTACTAGGGTGTAGAGGTTAGATGAGAGTAATTGATAATTTTATACAGGGGTCAAAAAACTAATGAAAAAATTTTTAGTAACAAAATTCAGACTTCAGAGTTTATACTTCATATTTCAATTCTCTTTGATATTTAGCCTGAGTTTTGTTAATTTTACGCCATCAGCTATTGCAGCAAATCTTCCTAGCGATTTGCTCAAACAACCAGCTACAGAAATTACAGTTAGCTTGGGTAATGCGGCTAATGAACTCAAATTTGAACCCAATCATTTCGAGTTTATTGCAGGTAAACGCTATCTACTGCAACTCAAAAATCCCAGCCAATTAAAGCATTATTTTACTGCTAAAGATTTTGCTGATGGTATTTGGACGCAAAAAGTAGAAGCGGGAAAAGTAGAAATTAAAGGGTCTATTCACGAACTGGAACTAAAACCTAGTGCTGAAGCCGAATGGGTTTTTGTTCCTTTAAAAAGCGGTAAATATAACTTACGCTGTACAATACCAGGACATACAGAAGCGGGGATGACTGGAGAAATCATCATCAGTAGTTCATAATTACTTTTGGCAAATTAGTTGTTTTTTCTGAAAATTTATCTGCGTCCATCTGCGGTTAATGACTCTAATCCTTACACCACAGACACTAACAAACTTTCAAACCTATTACCTGCTATAACTTAAATATAGATATAGTTTCTCAATTATTCTATAAAAAGCACGGAATCCGTAGCGACAAAGCATCAGCAATTATTATCAGCACATGAACATATTTAGCAACTTGCTTTCTCAACCAGTTAAAGTCACACCGTCACCAAAACAGCGTCGGGGAATTGAAATCAAATCGCCGCGTGAAGTGGAAATTATGCGGCAATCTGCGAAAATTGTCGCAACGGTGTTGAAAGAAATTTCTGAATTGGTCAAACCAGGAATGACAACAGCCGACTTGGATGCTTACGCGGAAAAACGCATCCGGGAAATGGACGCAACACCGAGTTTCAAAGGATACCACGGTTTTAAAGGCTCTATTTGTGCCAGTATCAACAATGAAGTAGTACATGGTATTCCTAGTCCTAAAAAAGTTATTCGTACTGGGGATGTATTAAAAGTAGATACGGGTGCTTATTACCAAGGTTTTCACGGCGATTCTTGCATTACAATTGCTGTGGAGGAAGTCACTCCAGAAGCCGCTAGATTGATTCGTGTAGCTGAGGAAGCTTTATACAAAGGTATAGAACAAGTGAAAGCAGGTGCATATCTGCTTGACTTAGCTGGAGCTATAGAAGACCATGTAAAAGCCAATGGTTACAGTGTGGTAGAAGAATTCACTGGACATGGTGTTGGTCGGAATTTGCACGAAGAACCATCAGTATTTAACTTCCGCACCAGAGAAATGCCAAATGTAAAATTGCGTGCGGGAATGACTTTGGCAATTGAACCAATTTTAAATGCAGGTTCTAAACATACACGCACTTTAGCCGACCGTTGGACTGCGGTAACGGTAGATAATTCTCTATCGGCACAGTTTGAGCATACGGTGTTGGTGACGGAAACTGGGTATGAAATTTTGACCGATCGCACTAAAGTATAGCAGGTGATAGGTAAGCCGTTTATATTGCCTGATATTATGATTTTCGTGGCGATCGCAATTCATCCCAACAGCACAGTTGATAAGTTAATGTTGGGATGAATTTTTGCTGTTTAAGTTCTAATACGGTGATGAGAGTTGATTTCTCAATTTCTGCTCTAATCTATTAAACAATGAGTAAGAGTTGGGGGATTCTCCCCCACACCCCCGATTGGGCCCCAAACCCCCTCCAAAATCATTTTTTCGTTTTTTATTAGTTTTGTTGTAATTTAGTGTTCTTTAGGACTTACGCAACTGGCAGATTTTTTCTGTAGGGTGTGTGACGCAACGAGAAAATTTGAACGTAGTCATCAGATTTATAGCGTCACGCACCAACCACCAATTGTGACACTTACGTAATTCTTGCTCTTATCTGAATCCTATTGGTTTAAGTTCAATATCTAGAAAATTCATCCTAGAGGAACTGAACACAGAAACTAGAAATGAGTTCAATCAAGAAATAGGTAAAACTTTAGCATTTGCGAACATGACCACCATTGAATTTCAAAATCTAGGTAATCAACAGCGATCGCCTCAAACTATTCTGCCAAACTTAGGCTTAGTTTGTATTACAATTTCTCAAAAAGTCCGCTTTAAAACAATCACACGCACACGCTATTTAAAACTATCCCTAAAAGAACGAGAAAGTATCTTGCGAGAGCTTTATCAACATAACTTACAGCGATTGCATGATGCTTTGACTTTTTGTGAACAGAATGAAATTCGCCTTTATCGTATGACTTCTAATTTATTTCCGATGAATGATTTAGAAGACAAAATTGGCGAAAATCTCTTAGAAGAAATGGCTGATGAGTTGGGCAAAATTGGTCAACGTGCAGTCGCCCTTGGTATCAGAATGGTATTACATCCTGATCAATTTGTGGTGCTGAGTTCCGATTCACCAGAAATTATACAAACCAGTATTAATATCTTAGCCAGACACGCGCGGGACTTAGATTTACTGGGTTTACCTCGTTCGCCTTGGTCGTTGATGAACATTCATGGCGGTAAATCGCAACGCGCCGAAAAGTTGATACAAGTGATTTCAGAATTACCAGAAGCGATTAAAAGTCGCTTAACTTTAGAAAACGACGAATACGCCTATAGTGCCAGTGAAATTTTAGCAGTGTGCCAAGCCGCGAAAATTCCCTTGGTGTTTGACGCGCATCACCATATTTGCCACGAAAATTTAGACAGCTACAATGAGCCGAGTGTGGCTACTATGCTTGAGGCGGCTAGGGAAACTTGGACAAATCCAGATTGGCAATTAGTTCATATTTCCAACGGTGAAACAGCCTTTAAGGATAGAAAACACAGTGATTTTATTCATGCTATGCCTGATATTTATTATCAAGTACCGTGGATAGAAGTGGAAGCCAAACGCAAAGAAGAAGCGATCGCCCATTTGCGTAGTTGGTGGCTTGTGGGACAATAATATTTTTGTTGAGAAAATTTTGCCCTACCTTGCCTTGGCATGGAATAATTAAGAGACTATGGCGATCGCAATCGATTTTGGTACTAGCAACACAGTCATTGCCCGTTGGAATCCCGTCACCCAACAGGCGGAGACTTTGAGTTTACCTGGTTTATCAATTCAACAAAGTCTCAATCCTCCACTCATTCCCAGCTTGGTATATGTGGAAGACGCAGCCCAGAGTAAAGTTTTAGTAGGGCAGCAAGTACGCGATCGCGGTTTGGATCTCAAAGGCGAATCTCGATTTTTCCGCAGTTTTAAGCGCGGTATCGGCGCAGAAATTCAAGGCTTTTTACCGGAATTAGACGGACAAGCCGTCACCTTTGAGCAAGTTGGACAATGGTTTCTCAATCAAGTAATTGAAAAACTAGCACCCTTAGAAGGTGGCTTAGACTCTCTGATATTAACCGTCCCCGTCGATAGTTTTGAAGCCTACCGCCACTGGTTAGGTAAAGTTTGCCAAAGCCTCCCAGTCGAACAAGTGCGGATGTTGGATGAACCCACAGCCGCCGCCTTGGGTTATGGTTTGGCTGATCAAGAAAATCTTTTGGTGATTGATTTTGGTGGCGGGACTTTAGATTTATCTTTAGTTAAGTTAGATAAAGGCGCACAAGGTAATACTAAACCCATCGGATTTTTGCTGAAGTGGGGGAACAAATCGTTAGCAGAAGATTCCAAGCAAAAAGTCAAAATGGCGCGTGTGTTGGCAAAAGCTGGACAAAATTTAGGTGGTACAGATATTGACAATTGGTTAGTTGATTACTTCGCCAAAACTCAAGATTTGGCGGTGAGTCCATTAACAACGAGATTAGCTGAAAAAGTCAAAATTCAGCTATCAACTCAAAACCAAGCTAGTGAAGTTTATTTTGATGATGAAACATTTGAAAGTTACGAATTAAATTTAGACAGGGATAATTTAGATAATATCCTCAAAGAACAGGGATTTTTTGAGCGACTAGATGAATCAATGACCAATCTGTTGCAGCAAGCACGCCGCCAGGGAATTGAACTTGCAGATATTAATGCTGTGTTGTTAGTTGGGGGAACAGTGCAACTACCAGCAGTGCAGACATGGGTAAAACAGTATTTTGCGCCAGAAAAAATTCGCTGTGAACGTCCGTTTGAAGCGATCGCCCAAGGTGCATTACAGTTATCTCAAGGCGTGGAAATCAAAGACTTTCTCTACCACAGTTACGGGATTCGTTATTGGGATCGACGTAACCAACGCCACAGTTGGCATCCGATTATTAAATCAGGGCAAGCTTACCCGATGAATCAAGCTGTAGAGTTATTTTTAGGCGCATCTGTGGAGAATCAACCCAGCATTGAGTTAATTATTGGGGAATTAGGCGCAGACACAGGCAACACCGAAGTTTATTTTGATGGCGATCGCTTAATTACTCGCCGTCTCGATAGCGGTGAAACCACCGTCAAACCGTTGAATGATAGCGCAGGCGCAAGAACCATTGCTCAACTTACACCGCCAGGGTATCCGGGGAGCGATCGGGTAAAAATCCTCTTTCAAGTTGATGAACAACGGTTTTTACGCATCACCGTTGAGGATTTGTTGACGAATGACACCTTGTTAGAAAATGAGCTTGTGGCAAAGTTGAGTTAAAGTAATAAGGCATTGTTTGTTCTACCGCATAAAGATTTTATAGTGCAATACGGTTCAGTTAAGAAAATAAATTAACTGCTACACATAAAACAGAACTATTTTTTGGAGGGGGTTTGGGGGAGAATCCCCCAAGTCTTGGTTCTTCTGAAATCGATAAGCTGACAACGTTAACTGAACCGTATTGTTTTATAGTGAATTTGAGGGTAAACATTGACCTATTCCTTTCTCTATCAATTGAGCTTACACCCCATACCCTTTCACCCATACACCCAATCTCCACAGACAATCTGTGTACGTAAATCCTGTTGATATTAAAGCCAATTGCCTACTAAGACAAAACCTGACCAAAAATAAGGACGATTCTCTTTTTTTAATAAAGCTAATTGAGCCTGCTGGAGTGCTTTAGCTCTGCTTGTTCCTTTCTTTAATTCTTGATAAAAATAATTCATGATTTCACTAGTAGAAAAATCATCGATTGACCATAGACTTGCTAAAGTGCTTTCTGCTCCTATTTTAACGGTGATTCCAGCTAATCCTAACGTTGCTTGGCGATCGCCTGTAGCAGTTTCGCAGGAGCTTAAAACTAGCAACTCAATAGAATTAGAGCCATTGAAACTACTTGGTTGCAGTAGGTCAACTAAATCTTCTATCTTGAGTAGTTTATCCCAAGTGAGAATAAAGGTTTGATCAGGGTTAGAACTAAATTGACTGTGGGTGGCTAGATGAACTACAGAAAAATCTGATGATCGCAGTTTGTTTTCTATGTTGATTCTCGTAAACTTATTATTGAGAAGACTTTCACTTTGGGGTATTTTTGTCTGGATATTCTCTAATTCTTTCTTAACATTAGTTAGAGGAGAAAATTCTTGACCTGCAATAGAGCGTTTTTCGCTAACTCCTGCTGCTAAGACTTTCATTGACGAATTGCGTAGAGGTTTAGCCTCAAAAAGTTGTAAAGTAGGTGCTATGGCGATCGCATACTTTTCGATTAGATATTTTTGTTGTTCTTTATCATATAAAACTGACATAGGAATACTACGCAGATTCCCATCTAAGACAAAGACTAAAGTTTCTATGCTGTTAGATTTTAAATCTGCTTCTAGAGGACGAATTAACCAATCATAAACTTGTTGAGATAAAATTTTTACTTGAAACGCTTTAGTTACATTAGGCAAATATTTTTGTAAATTATTGAGAGTTGTTTCTACATTTTCCTTGGATATGGAAGTTGCATAATATCGCAGTTCTTGTTGTTGGGGAAATTTTAAAATAATCGCTAATTTATTTTCTAGAATAATAGGATAAATAACGGCTGCTTTGGTATCGCTTTTTTCGATAATTTGATCAATTTCAATTCGAGGTTTTAAACAAGGCTCTTGCAAAAAGTTTTCTATTTCGGCTAACTGTAATGACTCTATTGTATTTCGGGCTTGCTTGAGATTATTATTTGCGTTTAACTCAGAAGCCTCTTGATTTAATAAGAGTAAATTAACCAGTTGACGATACACTGGCTCAACTTTTTCCCGAAAAGAAAACTGTAACTGAGAGTTGATAGCAGCCAGATCAAGCCGCAGAGATTTTAATGTCTCAATAGCTGCATTATAAGCAGCGATCGCCTCTTGAATATTCCCCTGCTCTCTGAGAATATATCCGAGTTGCCATTGCCACTGATAGGACATATCATTAGCCGAAATTGTTTGCGCTTGTATAAGTGCTTTTTGCGTCAGGGCTAAAGCTTCTGAGTATTGCTGGTTCTGTTCATAAAGCCAAGCCAGATAGCCAATAGCATAAGATTCAGCACGCTGATTACCCAGGCTTTTTGCTTGTCGCCAAGCTATGATCAACTGTTGAGCAATATCTTTCACATCAACAGTTTTGATAGGTGAGAATTGATTAAAACAAATTAAACTTTGAGCAAAATTAATGTGGTTAAAAACTGTAGCTTGCTCAATAGGTAATTCCTCTAGCTGTGACTCAATTTGTGGAACTAAATTTTGTGCTATTGTTAGCTGATTAATTTTTAGCAGCAGACTCAGATAATTGAGTTGTGCTTGCGTCCAAATTTGGCTAGATATGGATTTAGCTGCGGCTTTTTGATATAGCGAATTAGCTTGCTGATAAAATAAAATTTCAGCCTCATCCTTAGCTTGCTCTTCACAACTTAAAGGACTAGAGTTTTGTTGATTAATTCTGCCTCTTTGAATTTGTGTTCTTTCTCCTAAAGTTCGTTGAGCATTGCCTAAACTCAACAAGGCTGAACTTTCTAATGTTGGTGATGATAAATTTTGAGCAACTTGTAAACTGATGTTTAATACTTTGATTGACAAATCTGGGCGATTGAGTTTTTGCAACACATCGCCTAAACTCTTCAAACCATTGGCTGTACTCAGAGAATTTTTTCTCGATGCAAGGGTTGACAACCATGAATTGCTTTGTGAACTGTTACGCTCTTGGGCTAATTTCCGGCAATCAGGCTGGTTAATGTCAAAAGCTTGTAATATTTGATTGCAGGCTTTGAGATCCATCCCGTTAGCTTGCAGAGCTTCGGCAACATTAATTAAATTTCGCAGTTTACCTTCTTCATTACCTGCTTTTTGGTAAATATGAGCCGCCTGCTGCCAAACGCTTACAGCTGCGTCAAATTGTCCAGCTTCGTAAAGGACTTTTCCTTCAAATTCTAATTTTTCCGCGTTGATTGCAGGTGTTGTTGCAATTGCCAGATCAGATAATAGACCTGAAACATTGATAAATAAAATTATCCCTAACAAAAAAAAGATAACTATTTTTAGTCGCTGGGAAAATCTGTAGCGCCAATTAGTTTTTCTCAGAACCATAGCATTTATTAGCAATATGCGGCTTGGGGATAAAGTTCAACGTCACTTGTCCTTGGTGATCAAAAGTCCAACTATTGGCTTCAAAAATGGGAGTAATATTTAAGTGTTTGTTTGGTGTGTTAGTGGTGAGAGTATTTTCAGAAACAGCGATCGCCGGAACACGTAACGCATGATTAGGTTGTGGTGGTATACCGCCTCGTCCTGTAATGATAAATTGGCTTGGGGACTGTCTGTTAGCCACGGTTGATGCTGCACATCCTTGAGTAATCAGCCTGCTAACATCGACCACATTTGTGGGTAAAGCCGCTAACTCATTGCTGATATCTGCATTTGGAGTATTAATAATAATTTCACCGTTGAGTAGGGGGTTTTGTTGGGAAAAGGCAGTGATATCGCTGCGCTTAGTTAGGTTTTCACTTGTTTCGATGCCAAAAATTCCCTGTGCATTAATCCGAATCAAGCCACCTTTACCTGAAAAAGCATTGGCAGTAATATCGCTATTTTCATCGGGAACAGCGACTAAAAATTTGGTGTTGATATTAATATTGCCGCCATTACCGCCTGTTTCTTGCAGTCCGGCGGTGGTGGAAATGCTGCTATTGTCTCTGAGCAGCAGTAAGTCTCCTATCTGCAATTGAATATTACCACCTTCGCTGCTGAATGTATCTGCCAATAACCGCGATCGCCCTTGCAGAGTTAGATAATTAGTTGTAATTTTTAAATCCCCTACATTCGCCTGTCCATTTTTTCTCGGAGCAGTATTAGCAACAGACACACTAGCACCATTAGTTAATGTTATCTGATGAGTATTAATTACAATTGAGCCAGAATTACCTGTGGCAATTGTTGGCAGTCCTAAAATAGCTTGTAGAAAATCAGGCGGAGTCACAATATCAGAGCTAATTCGACTATTGAGAAATGTTGTACCGACAGGACTAAAATCGAAAGTACTGGAATTAACAATTTCAACAGATTCTTTGGCATTAATTGTGATGTCACCTGCATTACCGCTAGAATATCCACTAGAGAGAATTGCACCGCCGTTTTTGAGTTGAAGGATAGGGGTATTAACAAGAATTTGTCCTCCGTTACCTTCTCCAAAAGAGTTGGAAACAATTGCACTATTAGAAATTGCCGCATTAGAATTACCCTGAATATTAATTAATTTATTGGCATTGATAATCAGATGACTGGCATTTCCTTTACCTAATGTGGAATTTGTAATCTGTGCGCCATCTCTAATGTCTAAAATATTAGTTGATACTGTCAATTTTCCTGATGAGCCAGTGTTAAAGGTTGCCGTTGTAATTGCACTCAAATCAGTAGCATCAACAGCAGAACTGCCCCTCATACCAATAAAATCATTAGCTTGAATATTAATATCCCCACTGTCTGCTGCACTAAAGGTTTGGGCAACAATCGTACCTCCATCATGTAGTAACAAACGAGGTACAGAAATGTTAATATTCCCTCCTCTGCCATCACCTAATGATTGAGTAGCAATCCGACTGGAAACTGCTGGATTTGTACCACTGATCACTAATGACTGAGTTCCAATGACTTGTATATCCCCACTGATTTGTTCACCCAGGGATTGTCCCACAATCATTGAGCCATCTTGTAAAGTGATGTTTCTACCCCTTAACTGAACTGTACCTGACTTCATTCCACTAACATCTACTAGTGCCGCAGATTGCAGGTGAATATTTCCAAATTGGGTATTAGGTGTTGTATTAACGGTTGAGAATTTATTCCCTTGTCCCAGAATCCATTCACCATTACTCAAAGCTGTTAAATCAATTTGACCAGAGTCAGCAATGAGTAAACCGCCATCAAGGCTGATGTTTCCTGCTACTAAAGCTAAAGTCCGACCAGGAGCAACTTGTAAACCTGTATGTTTCGCTGCTCGTCTATTGAGTAAAGATAAACCAACTCTGGTGATATTGTGACCCGAACCTTGCACCTGAATCGCACCTGAATTAGCTCCAATTTGTAGTCCAATTGGTATACTAACTGTTAGCAGAGGCTCGGTAGGTTCTTTGGTACTAAATTGCGAACCATCGGCGAATTTTATACTCGATGCTGTCGAAGCGATAAAGGAACCATTAATATTAATCTGTGCATTACCTCCGAAAATAATGCCACTAGGATTTATTAAGAATAAATTGACGGGATTTTGGTGATTGATGCTCTGAATCAAGCCATCGATATGAGAAATACTACCGCCAGTCACACGACTGAAAATTGTTGATATATTGGGTGTATTTCCTAAATCAAAGGTAGCAGATCCACCTGTAGGAATGGAAAACTGACTAAAACTGTGGAATAAATTGTTATTTACCACAGTGCCGTTTTCAATGATGAAATTTTGAGCATTGGCAGAATTGACAGTTGTATTGAGTGTACCATCAGAAACAACCTGTGCTTTAACGCAGCTAGACCAGAAAAGCATTGTTTCTAAGATCAGCAGCAAACCATTTACTGAACCTAAAAAAACCAAGGTTGATTTCATTACTCAATCGCCATATTTTTTAATAAAGATGATTAATAAAATTAGAAATAAAGCTGGCTGCATCTTCTAGGAATTATTTTGACATTTACCACCATTTATTCTCCAAGTAGAAGTGTGAGCAGTGGGACTGAAACTCAACGTCACTTGTCCTTGGTGATCAAAAGTCCAACTATTGGCTTCAAAAATGGGAGTAATATTTAAGTGTTTGTTTGGTGTGTTAGTGGTGAGAGTATTTTCAGAAACAGCGATCGCGGGAACACGTAAAGCATGATTAGGTTGTGGTGGTATACCTCCTCGTCCTGTAATGATAAATTGGCTTGGGGACTGTCTGTTAGCCACGGTTGATGCTGCACACCCTTGAGCAATCAGCCTGCTAACATCGACCACATTTGTGGGTAAAGCCGCTAACTCATTGCTGATATCTGCATTTGGAGTATTAATAATAATTTCACCGTTGAGTAGGGGGTTTTGTTGGGAAAAGGCAGTGATATCGCTGCGCTTAGTTAGGGTTTCACTTGTTTCGATGCCAAAAATTCCCTGTGCATTAATCCGAATCAAGCCACCTTTACCTGAAAAAGCATTGGCGGTAATATCGCTATTTTCATTGGGAACAGCGACTAAAAATTTGGTGTTAATGTCAATATTGCCGCCATTACCGCCTGTTTCTTGCAGTCCGGCGGTGGTGGAAATGCTGCTATTGTCTCTGAGCAGCAGTAAGTCTCCTATCTGCAATTGAATATTACCACCTTCGCTGCTGAATGTATCTGCCAATAACCGCGATCGCCCTTGCAGAGTCAGAGAGTTAGTTTTGATGCTCAAATCACCTGCATCACTTTGGCTTCGGCTATTCACAGAAATTTCGGCATCATTACTCAAATTGACAACCTCAGATGTCTCTATTTGAATATTTCCACCTTTTCCTTGCCCTAATGTACTCGCACTCAGGTTAGCTCCCTGGTTTAAATTTAGTGAATGTGCTTTTAGATCAATATTGCCACCATCTCCAATTGCTGTGTTTTCTGCTTTAGAGGTGATTTCACTAGAAAAGCCATTTGTGCCTTTACCATCAAGGTTAACGGCATCTTTCACATCTATAACAATGTTTCCGGCATTCCCCTTTCCAAAAGTATTGGTACTCAAAAAACTACCATTGAATAGATTCAGGGAGCCTGCTTTGATTTTAATATCTCCACCATCTCCAATCGCTGTCTCTTGTACTTGAGTAATAATTGTAGTATTAATAATACCGTTTCGGCTTTCACCATCCAGGTTAACAGCACCTTTCACATCTATAAAAATGCTACCAGCATTCCCATTTCCAAAGGCAACATTACTTAAAGCAGTTCCTTGGGAGAGAGTTAGGGAATCTGCTGTGATCTTAATATCTCCACCATCTCCAATTGCCGACCATCCTACCTGA
Source organism: Aulosira sp. FACHB-615 (assembly GCF_014698045.1). GTDB lineage: Bacteria > Cyanobacteriota > Cyanobacteriia > Cyanobacteriales > Nostocaceae > Nostoc_B. The sequence goes on along the minus strand of NZ_JACJSE010000011.1, from coordinate 106,294 downwards.
GAGCCAATTACGCTAGGATCGCCATTGGTGCTTTCACCATCAAGTTTAACACTACCTTTCACATCGATAGTAATGCTACCACCATTTCCCACTCCAAAGGTACTATTACTAAACAAAGTGCCATTTAAGAGAGTTAGGGAGTCTGCTGTAATCTTAATATCCCCACCATTGCCAATTGCTGTTTCTTCTGCGTTACTAACAATTGCACTAGGAATACCATCATTGCTTTCACCATCTAGGTTAACAGCACCTTTCACATCGATGGTAATGCTACCACCATTCCCCATTCCAAAGGTGCTATTACTCACAAAAGCGCCATTTGAAAGATTTAGGGAGTCTGCTGTGATCTCAATATTGCCACCGTTGCCAATTGCCGAGCTAACTACTTGAGATATAATTTTACTAGCAGTACCATTTGTAGTTTCACCATCCAGGTTAACAGCACCTCTGACATCTATAGTAATTCTGCCAGCATTCCCCTTACCGAAGGTACTACTAGTCAACAAACCACCACCCGTCAGATTGAGTGAGTCTGCTGTGATCTGAATATCGCCACTATTTCCAATTGCTGACTCTCTTACTTGAGATACAATTCTACTGGGAACGCCATTTTTGTCTTCACCATCGAGGGTAACAGCACCTTTGACATCTATAAAAATGCCGCCAGAACTTCCTTCTCCAAAGGTAGAGGTAATTAAATCACTGCCATTAGTTAAATTGACTGAATCTGCCTGAATATTAATATTGCCACTATTCCCCGTCGCATTCACACCGACTTGGTTGATTATACGACTAGATTGACTCAACGATATGGCTTGTGTGGCGTTTAAAGTAATATCTCCTGCTCTTATTACTGGTGTTCCTAAATTTGTGGTCATACCTGCATTCAGAGAACTGCCTTCACTTATATCAATATTTCTACCACTCAGAGCGATCGCACCACCACCATCACCTGCTACATTCACAATAGCCCCATTCCTCAGTGAGATATCACCCCGTACCAGTTCTTGTGGCAATGTCAAAGCCAGATTTTTACCATCAATACTTAACCCGACTTCCCCAACACTGGCTACACTAGCTAACTCCACCCGTCCACCCAAGGCATTTAATCGCCCTGTATTCAGCACATTTCCCCCCACTAACAGCAAGCTATTTCCATCAGCTACTCTCAACCCCAATACAGGATTATTGACTTGATTTACTCCTGCTGCTGCTATTGAACTATTTTCGATTGATGCTGCATGAATTTGATTAAAAAATAAGGCTGATGGTTTCACTGTCAACAGTGGGACTGGTTGTGGAGATGAAGCACTGAAAAATCCTTGTTCGCCAAATTTAATACTATTAGCTGATGTGGCAACAAATGAACCACTAATATCTAAACTTGCACCTCTGCCAAAGATAATGCCATTGGGATTGAGCAAAAATAGGTTGGCATTGCCTAGTACTCCCAACTTGCCCAATATTTCCGAACGACTACTCCCTGTTACTCTCGCAAAAATGTTTTCGATTCCCGTAGGATTTGCAAAATACACAGTTCTTGCTTCCCCCACGTTAAATTCTCGGAAACTGTGAAACAGGTTCATCCCTCGCACACTTCCACCCGTGATTCCTTCTTGTGCAACTCCGTTGAAGTTGTTGATGATTTGGGATTTTTCTGTTCCCAAGGTATCATCTGGCACAATCTGACTCTGGGCTAGAGTACGTTCTGCCATAAAAATGATTATCATTTCAATGATAGACAGACAGATCATTAATGGGAGTTTTTTCTGGCAATGCCAACCACTATGAGTCATGCTAAAAGCTAAAACTTGATGAAAGTTGAGCAATTCAAAAACTTTATTTTGTTGTGATTGTATGATGGTTAAAAAAACCTTCAGGTTAAATTTAGGTAAATAAAGCCCAGAAATCTTGGAAAATCAGGTGTTGATGAATAAAAGTCTTTAAAAAGATAATACCTTTTGCTCGCACTCAAATCATCTGCCTAATTCAGCAACATTGAAGATGTACCATTGCAGATAAACTGAGATTTCCTCCAAGCTTGGGGCGTAGTCTTATGATTCTGGCGAAACTGTCGGAAGAAATGTCCTTCATGTTGATAACCTACAGCTTCAGCAATCTGACTTACCGACAAATCACTTTCTTTAAGCAGATTACGTGCTGCTAACATCCTGCGCTCAACAATCCAATGATTAACTGTTTTTCCTGTGTGACGACGTACCAAGTTAGTTAAGTAAGCCGGACAGTAACCCACTGCTGTGGCTACATCACACAAGCTAATCGGTTGATGATAATTCCCCTCAATAAAGTTAAATACTTGATTTAATAGCGTATTGCCAGGAAATTTTAATGAGGGATATTTTGGTTTGTCCTCCTGGCTAGAGATATTTTGGAATACTTGAGGTTGTGACGTTCCTGAAGCAACTGTTTGTGACTTAATGTGACATATCAATAGATAACTATATTTTTTGCCCTCCGATTCTATGGCAGTAACAGTGATTTCTAATGACAGGTTATAACCGTCTTTTCTTTGGTATTGAGTATTAAAAGATGTATGATGCTGCTGTTTATCAGTTTTACAAAAATTCGCCCAAACATTAAGTAAAAAATCTAGGTTCAGGTCTTGTATACCCATAGATACCAACTGTTCACGGGAACTACCGACTAAATGACAAACAGCTTGATTAACGTATAAAACTTTGGCGTTGGGTTTTGCAATTGGCTCTATCCAGAAAATTGGCTCTGGTACACGCTCCATCAAAAACTGAGTAAAGCGTAGTTCTTCTTGTTGTAATTTTAGTCTTAATGGAGGATTACTGGACTCAGCCATGCAAATGGTAGCAACCATATTTCAACCTCATTGAAACTATATAGACTGATCGAAAATAGAGAAACACTCACTAAAAACAGACGTTGAGTATTGATGGTGAAAATTTAGACTTGTAATGTCACCTTGTCAGGTAGTGTATTGAAGTTATGCTGGTTTACTTTAATTGCACATTAATATTCGCAAGGGGGCGGCGTGTAGGGGGCGGAAGAGAGAGTTTACAGCTTCGATCGACAAATGAAATTGTGCAATTTATGGGCGTAACAGCTTATGATCAATATTATACGTAAGTAGTCGTAGTTTAAGTCATTAACTTTATTTTTTATTAACTAAGTTAACCAACATGTTAATAATCCAAGATTAAGCCTAGTTTATCACTTGATAAAACTTTACAAAAGTTTATATGATCATCTCTTCCGTCTTTACGTATAATCCTATACAAAGTAAAAATAACCGCAAAAATTATACTTTATTTATATGAGTTTTTATCTAAAAATAAGAATTTCAGCTTTTTACTGAGATAATTAAATCACATAAATTGTTATTGTTGCAAGATGTGAGTAATCTAGAAATTGTATGACATGATCTAGGTTGATAGCGATCAATTCCACCTTAATTGTGGGTGATTTGCTTAGATGTTAGGATTGTAATAGAAGTAAAATCTCTGGCTTATTGAACAAAGTTAATATCAAAGTTAATCTGTAAATCTTGTATTTGCTTATATTCTTAAGTCTCAATGAATGTGGAAGAAGTCATAAAAACCATAGATCACATCCTTTTGACTAATACAGGTCAACACCTAAAAGATGTGGAATCTGTAATCCTCAGAGGAGCTTGGCAAGCTAAAACCTATGAACAGATTGCAGACACTTGCGATTACAGTTTGGGTTACATCAAACAAGTGGCAGCTCCTAAGCTGTGGAAATTATTATCAGAAGTTTTGGGAGAGGACATAAGTAAAACTAATTTCCGATTTATACTGGAACGCCTGTGGGAAGAGCTATTAGAAAGTATTCGATATTCGTCTGCATCGAGTATTAATCAGACAGCATTCAGAGAATCTTTGAGTGAAACGCCCGTAAAAAACTCGGAAAATTGGGGTGAAATACCGGAAATCGGCGTTTTCTATGGACGCACTCAAGAGCTTGCCACCTTAAAAGAGTGGTTAGTCAATCAACATTGTCGGCTAGTAGCAGTTGTGGGTATGGGGGGAGTTGGCAAGACAACATTAGCCGCAAAATGTGTTCAACAAATACAAACAGAATTTGATTTGATTATTTGGCGAGATTTACGCCAAGATCCATTACTGAGCCAATTGCTGACGGAAATCAGCCGACTTATAGAATCACAGCAGAGTTATCTAATTGCACAAGATATTGATGCTCAAATTACCGAATTTATTAATTTTCTCCGCCAATATCGTTGTCTTGTCATTTTAGATGCAACCACCAATCTTCAGCAAAGTAGTCATACAGCTGGACATTATCGAGAAGGTTTTGAAATTTACGGTAAATTCTTAAAAAGATTAGGGCAAGAGTATCATCGTAGTTCTGTGATGTGGATAGGGCGGGAGAAACCCAAAGAAATTGCCTTGATGGCAGGAGAAAATTGTCCGGTGCGTTCCTTATCTCTACAAGGTTTAGACTCATCAGCCAAGGAAATCTTTCAAAAGAAAAAGTTATTAGATCCAGATACTTGGGATGACTTGATTCAGCTTTATAGAGGTAATCCTTTAGCTTTGAAAATTGTTGCTAATACTATTCAAGAATTGTTTGGGGGTAAAGTTTCTGCCTTTTTGAAACAAGAGACAATAGTTTTTGGTGAACTGAACGATATTTTAGACGAGCAGTTTGAGTACCTATCAGATTTAGAGCAGGAAATCCTCTACTGGTTAGCAATTGAGTGTGAACCAATTTCTCTATCGCAATTACGTGGAGATATTGTAGCCCCCGTAACCCAGGCAGAATTAATGGAAGCGATAGAATCACTTTTGCGGCGATCGCTGATTGAAAGAAATGTGGTGGAAGAAGATGTTCTGTTTTCACTCCAGCAACCTGTAGTCTCTCAATATGTGATTAATCAAATTTGTGAGCGTGTTTGTCAAGAGATTCGGGAATTTAGCAGACACCAAAAAATTGAAACAATAGAGGTTTTGCGAATCCTATCTTTAGTGCAGCAGAAACAAAAAGATGCAGTTATTCAAGAAATGCAAGTCCGCTTAGTTCTAAAACCCATTAAAAACCAACTATATAAAATATTCAAAGATGAAAGTTTAATTGAATCATACCTCACCAAAATTCTTTCCCTTTTGCAAGGAAAAACTCCCTTGTTTGTTGGCTATGCCAAAAGTAATGTTAATAATCTGCTTTTAGAACTCAAATCAGATTTGAGTAACATCAGTTATCGATAATAATGTTCCCTGTTAATACTCACACTAAATATAAAATGTTGAAATATGAGCTACTGTATCAATCCCTGGTGTCTTAATCGGGAAAATCCTGACGATCAAGAATTTTGCCAGAGTTGTGGCTCTACCTTAGTCATCAACGAGCGTTATCGGGTGATTAAGCCATTACGAGAATTAAATCAAAACCACCATACAGAAATATTTGAAATAGATAATTTAGGTAAAACTAAAGTTCTCAAAGTTTTAACTAGCAATCGGCGACGATTAATTGAAATGTTTGAGCAAGAGGCTAGTATTCTCAGACATTTGAGATATTTAAGCGTACCTCAAATTGATACTTGTTTTTGTTTTTCTCCTAAAGATAGACATGAACAATTGTATTGCTTAGTCATGGAGAAAATACCAGGCGATAATCTAGCCCATTGGATAGATAAAAATGGTAGATTATCTGAAGAATTAGCCATTGATTGGTTGATGCAACTAACTAAATTATTAGTGGAACTGCATCAAGGAAAAGTTTTACACCGAGATATTAAGCCATCAAATATAATGATTCGTCCTGATGGTAAATTGCTGTTCATTGACTTTGGGGCAGCCAGACAAGTGACCATGACTTATGCAGAAAAGCTGGATGGCGGTGATATCACTAGAGTCTATTCCTTGGGATACACAGCACCAGAGCAAATTCAAGGTCAAGCTAGTTATCAATCAGATTATTTTGCTCTAGGACGGACTTTTGTTAATTTATTAACAGGCATACACCCTAACGATTTGCCAAAGGAACCGCACACAAACCGGATAATTTGGCGAGAGCAAGCACCCCAGATTTCTTCAGGTTTAGCTAATTTCATTGATAACCTGATGATTCCTGCACCCGATGAGCGTCTTCTCAACCCGCAGTTGGTCTTAGAACAAATCCACAGTAACCAAAGCCAAGAACTGCAAATTAGTGAATTAAGTGCAGGCAAAAAAAATCTCTCCTTGTCCGGTGGTAAAATTTTAGCGGTTAATAATTTAACTAATATTTGGCACAATCTGTGTAAAGTGATGGCGGTAAGTGTAGCGATCGCTTTTTGCGTTATCGGCATAAGATATTTTGGTATCCTCCAGCCCTGGGAATTACACAGTTTTGATCGCCTGATGGCAATACGCCCCATCGAAAAGCCAGATCCGCGCCTACTGCTTGTGACTATTGATGAAGCAGATATTCAATATCAAAACAGTCTAGGAATGCAGATTCGATGGTCTTTATCTGATCAAGCACTGCTGCAACTGATCGAAAAATTAGAGCCATATCAACCCAGAACCATCGGTTTAGATATTTATCGTGATTTCCCCGTCAGTTCTGACTATCCCCAATTAGCAAATTATCTCCGCACAGACACAAACTTTTTTGCTCCTTGCAAAGTAGCAGCACCCAAAGATGATGCGCCAAATGCTGTTCCACCACCACCAGAAGTCCCTGAATCCCGTTTAGGTTTTAGTGATTTCGTCGCCGATAATGACGAAGTAGCTCGCCGCCATCTGTTATATTTAACACCTCCGGCTAACTCCGCTTGCACCGCACAATATGCCTTTAGCTTACAAACAGCACTGCACTATCTAGCTAATCAAGGAATTAATACCAATGTAACTAGTGATGGACAACTACAGATAGGCCAAGTAGTTTTCCCACAATTAAAAAGCCACAGTAGTGGTTATCAAAATATTGATGCCTCTGGTTATCAGATCCTACTTAATTATCGTTCTTTGCGTTCTCCTCAAGATATTGCCCAGCAATTATCTCTCAGAGACATTCTGGAAAATCGTGTTACCCCAGAATTAATTAATGCGCTTAAAAATCGTGTCGTGCTTATAGGTGTAACTGCCCCTAGTACAGTTGATCAGTGGAAAACTCCTTACAGTGCTACAGCCATTCGTTCTCAGAAAAATATACCAGGAATATTCATTCAGGCTCAAGCGATCGCCCAGATTTTCAGTGCTGTTTTAGACAATAGACCCTTAATCTGGTGGTGGCCTACTTGGCTAGAAGCATTATGGATGATCGGATGGTCATTGTTAGCCGGGATACTAGCTTTGTGTATTCGTCGCCCTTTATACTTAGGAGTAACAATAGCGATCGCACTTTTGTTACTTTTTAGTATTTGCTACCTCACATTTATCAATGCTGGATGGATACCAATCATTCCACCCGCACTTTTAATAATTACTGTCCCAGCAATAGTTGTTTGGTTGAATTCCACACATCGCTAATACTTATTTAATAAAAATTTTGAGTTGAGATTATGGCTTTAACAAAATTGCCTCTACCATTGCTCAGTTTGAGATACTTGCTTGTTTTCGGTATGGCTTGTATGGTATCCCCCTTACCTCTACAAGCCTCCATGACGAAATTACACACACTATATGCCAGTAATCAGGAAAATCTATCCACACCCCCAAAGTTACCAGATAATGGTGCGCCCGTCGGTCGTCGTCGTGGCGGAACTAGTCGCAATGACTGTCCAGCACTCAATATTCCCCTGACTGCTCTTGTTCCTGGCCAAGAAACATTAGATAATTTTCAAGGCTCTACATCTTTTTTAGCTGCTACTATTTCTGAGTATCCTACCTTTTGGGTATATATTCCTGAATTACCTAGTAATATTCGCAATGGAGAATTTATCTTACAGAATGAAACTGGAGAAGATATTTATCGAAAATCTTTAAAACTTCCTTCAGTATCAGGAGTTATCAGCATTAATCTGCCACCTGAAACCCAATATTCTCTAAAATTAGGGCAGAAGTATCACTGGTATTTTAAAATTTATTGTGGACAGGAAGATGTAGCAGATAAATATTTTTACGTTGATGCCTGGATAGAAAGAATAGCTCTCACTAAAGAGCTTGACATCAAGTTCAAAAATATCAAATCTCACAAATATTTCACCTATTTAGAGAAAAAAATCTGGTACGATGCCATCACAGATTTAGGAAAAACACTCCAGACTAATTCCCAAGATCATGCTCTAAAAGCTGATTGGGTAGAAATTTTAAAATCAATAGACTTACCAGATATTGCTCAAGCACAGGTTTTATCCACTGAAGCACAAAAGTGAAAAGCAGGTAAGTAGAGAAGAATTACCCTTGTCTTCACTGTATTTCCCTGGCTCAGGAGAGTTTGCATAAATCTTTTTTTGCCTCACGCATTCGCCGCCAGACGTTCCCGCAGGGTAGACGCAAAGAAAGACGCTAGTACAACAAGGCAAAAGAAAGAATAGTTATCCTACAAGCATTTTAGCAATTCCTGATGGTATGTTTATTTCCGCCGTGCGGGACTATAATCATTACTTTTGCAAGAGGTCTATTGCTCAAAAATGTTTAAGTTCTATGAGAAACAACAAAAATGTGAGTCTTAGAGAAAAATTTGATATTGAGATAAATATCGGCATATTTTATGCTAAAAAATAGCTCACTCAATATTCTTTAGTAAAGATGCAATACCCGCAAATATTCATCAAAAATTACTTATTATAGGACTCATATTTGATTTCTAAAAAAAACAGTACACCCAGATCAATCTTCTTTCCTACTCCTATTCCCTACTCCCTATTCCCTGCCTATCGCGCTTGCGCTTTGCGAACGCGCACCACACAACTAGATTCAGGAATCAAACCGTATTCCTCTAGTAGGATTTAATTCGTAGTCAGGACTTGAGTCTTTGCTTACTTAAAAACTGAAGTTTTGACGACAAACCTTTAAGAGTATCAAAAATCCTGAAGCTTCATTAGTAGATGATTATTTGACAAAGTTTACTATATCTCTCCAATGAAAGTAATTCATCGGTTGTTTTACATACCTGGCTGGACAATCGCTACTAAAATTTCTGTGGCTTTAATATCCGCAGTTTTTATCCCAATGACCTTCACAGCATATTACAATCTACGAGAGAGCTTAGAGCGTGTAGAAACTGCTGAATATCGTAAGTTGGAGCTATTAGCTAATAATACTGCCAGTCGCCTCGATCAAATGCTCATTGATATTCAACGTCTGGTAATTCAAGTAAGTGGCGACCTCGATGTCGTGGATTTTTTATCTGCTGACACACTTGAAAAGCGAAAAAAATTTGGCATCAGATTGCAAAAAACTCTCAGAAATATTCATCATGCTAATCCAGATTTTGATGCTGCATATATTATAGATCGTCAAGGTTTATGTATTGCTGCTACAGATTCTACATTCATCGGTCAAAACTATGCCTTTCGGCAATACTATAAGTCTGCTATCCAGGGAAAAACCTATATATCTAGTATCCTAATAGGAAAAACAACTAGAAGACCAGGCTTATATTTTTCTGCTCCTGTCAAATCAGAAAAGGGCAAGATTTTAGGAGTTGTGGTACTCAAAGTTAAAGGAGAAGGTATTTGGACAATAGTTAATTCCTTAAAGCCAGCAAATCAGAGCTATGCTTTCCTCATAGATAAGGAAGGTATGATCATTTCCCATCCAGATAAATCCATTTTATATAATACTATTTTTCCTATCTCGCCTGATAAATCTAAACAATTATTATCTAATCTGGGAAATATTTTTCCTTCGATAAATAGCCTGAATATTCCCGAACTAAAAGCTATAGTCAGAGCTAAAGATGCGGGTCATACTAGTTATTACTCCCCAATTGAAAATCAACAAATGATTGTTGGCTTTGCTCCCATGAAAATAGAGCCGTGGGTATTAGGCATAAGTCAATCTAGACAGCAGTTTGAAGCTCCTTTATATCGTCTCATAATATTTAATATTAGTAGTGTATTCATTGTGGGCGGAATTACCACAATTGTGGCTTTGTGGTTAAGTTCTCGAATTTCTCGCCCAATTCGTGGACTGACAGCAGCAGCACAAGCACTAGAAAAAGAAACCTTTAATCAGGAAGCACATCATATTTTAGTGCAAGCTGCTCATAGCCACGATGATATCGGTCAATTGGTGCGTGTCTATATGAATATGGCTGAAACTGTTAGGACGCGCAATCAGAATTTGAAAATGCAGGTAAAAGAACTAAGAATAGAAATTGACGAAACTAAAAGAACTAGATATGTGGAGGAAATCACTGGTAATGAACATTTTGAAAATATCCAGAAAAAAATTGCCAAGATTAAACAAGGCACATTAGTGGCTAGTGAAACTGAGATTGGTTACTACGATCGCCTGCATAATCAGGTGCAATCTCTCAAGCAGCGAACAGTTGTAAACATAACTCAAAAACTGCCTAATTAACAGAGAAACTTCTATTTTGCTCAATCAAATAAAAAATCTCAGATATTTACCAGGGGGTGATAGATATGACATTTGATTTTGATGATGAACTGATATCTCGTGAAGAGGTATTAGCGGGTTTACCTGCTAGACGAGCCAACACAATTTTATTTTTAATTGAGAGCCGAACAGCCCAAATAGCAGCGCGATCGCGTGTAGAATTTTCCTTAGCACCCCAATCTGCTCATGAACGCGATTTAGCCTTTCTAGAAGCTTTTGCTTTAGGTAATGCACCACCAATCCGCCCCACTATTCAGCAACTAGAACGTTACGCTAGTGAATGGGCTTCTTTAGTTCCAGCAAATCCCCGACTCAAAGCCGCGATCGCCCAAGCCTTGGGACAGAAGTATAATTTTACCTATCAAGCCATACCGCAGATTCGCACCGTCTTAGGTCTTGATGAAAAAGCCGTACAAACAGCCTATTCTCGACTGTATAGAACATCACTATTCAACATCTTTGCATCCCACACCACATTTATCGAAGAATTGCGCTGGATGTTGAAAGATGTCTCACAAAAAATTGAATCTGTACCACCCTTCTGGCTGGCCTTTTTACTCACCATCTCCTTGGGTTTACCCCAAGCCTTTTTAGCCTTACCCATCGCTGTAGTTGATATTGGGCCATTACCGACCGTGGCCTTTTTGTTAATTATCGGTGCAATTAACGTTGTCACAATGGCTTGTATGGCTGAAGCCTTCGGTCGTAGCAGTGATTTTCGTTATGGTCATCCCTTCATCAAACAATTAGTCGCCAATTATTTAGGCGCAGCAGGTTCATTTATACTTTCCTTCGCAGTTGGGATTCGAGTATTTTTTATCGCCTTGGCTTGTTATATTGGCTTGTCAACAACTATGGCTAATTTGACTCAAATCCCTCCAGAAATTTGGGCTGTATTACTATTTGTGGCGGGTTCATATTTGCTAACTCGTCAATCCTTAAATTTCACAGTCTCCCTGTTGGTATTTCTGGCAGCGATTAATATTGGGTTACTTTTGATACTGTCACTGTTGACATTGCGTCACATCAATTTAGACAACCTGTTATATGTCAACTTGCCTTTTTTGAATAATCAACCTTTCCAACCCTGGATATTACAAAGAATTTTCGGTGTGGGTTTGATGTTGTATTTTGGTCATGTCTATGTGGGAGAATGTGCCAAAGTTGTCCTACCGCGTGATCCTAGTGCCTCATCGTTAATTTGGGGTAGTGTGTGGGGAACGGCATTTCTAACTGTAATTTTTTGCCTTTGGGTGCTGGTTGTCAATGGCGCGATCGCACCAGAATTGTTAGCCCAACAGTCAGGAACGGCTCTAGAAGCCCTAGCTATTCAAGTCGGCTCCATTGTTCCTATCTTGGGAGCAATTTTAGTGACCTTGTTGTTGGGAATGGCTTGGCTACGTAGTTCCAGCCTTTTAGTTAACCTAGCCAAAGAATGGATACCTACTCCATCTCTTCCCATCTTGATGTTACCCCGCCAAGGAGGAATGTTAAAATTCCATCCACCTAGTAATTCTACGGATGTTTATTGTATAGGTATTACCTATTTGGGAATTGTAGACAATCAACCCAAGTTTCAAATAGATATCCAGTTACAAGGCCACATCTATCATGTAGAAATTGCAGTCAATGAGCATTGGGACATCAAAGAGTTATTTACTCAATATCCAGACCTCAACCAGTCAAATATTCGCCTGATGTTTGATATCCAATCAGCTAACCATGATCGTGTATATCTGCAAATTACTTCGCCAATGCTCCTCAACTACGAAGCTAGTTTGGATGTGAAACACAACCTCACAACAGCTATAGCCAGAAAACCAAAAACTCACTTTTGGTTACACCTCCTCAACCAGCGTCGTTTGTTATTATCCATCAGTCCATTAATTTTAGTTTTTGTCTTGACTGAGTGGCTATTTCTCGCTGGTACGCAATCTTTCACAAACATACTCGCTTTTGCTGGCGTACTGGGTAACTCTCTTGTTGGTGGAATTTTCCCGATTTTGTTGTTGATTTCTAGTAGAAAAAAAGGAGAACTGATACCTGCTGTAGTCTTTAAGATTCTCAATCATCCCCTATTCAATGTGGGCATATATAGCATTTTTCTGGGTATTTTGTTGATTCACGGCTTATTCATCTGGCAACATCCCCTGGCACGAATCAGCGCATTCAGCATTGCTTTATTATCACTGGGTGCAACGATTGTGATGCAACTGTATGGTGCTTTTGCTTCCCGCGTAGTTGTAGAACTGCGACAGGAACAGCAACCACAAGGAAATTCAGTCTTTACGATTACGGCTGGTGGTAAGCCAAAAATAGCAGACGTACTTTTAGGATATGCAGAGGGTGAAGTACACCAACAAGCCACCAAAATCGATATTCCCTCACTCTCATCTTTACGCTACGCCATCTTTTGCTTTTCCACCAAGGGAGAAAAAGAAATGAAAGTCTGGACAGATGGAAATAACGATGAACATAAATCTCAGCACTTGCCTAAATTTGTAGAAGTCGAGAGTGGTAACAAAAAAATGCAGTTTGACTGGAAATTATCTAATGGCAAAGTCTTGCTACCGCTAATTAGCGATCAATGCTGGTTGAAATTTACATTCCCAGAGCGATCGCCATCTTAACAAACGATACAACTCATATTTTAATTTCATTCCCTGTTCCCTTCCCAAATAAACAAAAAAGGTAAATTATGTCCAAGATTATATCAATTCATTCCTTCCGTGGCGGTACAGGCAAATCAAATACTATTGCTAATATCGCCGCTACTATGGCCATCCAGGGAAAACGGGTAGCAATCATCGATACAGATATCCAATCTCCTGGAGTTCACATCATATTCGGACTCAACGAACACAAAATTGAATATTCTCTCAATGACTATTTATGGGGACGCTGTGAGATGAAAGATGCTGCCTATGATGTGACTCATACCCTCATCAATAGACAACAATCTTCCAATCAAATCAAGGGTAATTTATACTTAGTTCCTTCTAGTATTAAAGCTGGTGAAATTTCCCGGATTATCCGTGAAGGATATGATGTAGTGAGGCTCAATGATGGCTTTCAAGAACTTATCGTCAGTCTCAATTTAGACTATCTTTTTATTGATACCCATCCCGGATTGAACGAAGAAACCTTAATTTCTATCGGCATTTCTCATGTATTGATCGTTGTCCTGCGTCCAGATCAACAAGATTTTCAAGGTACTGCTGTCACAGTAGATGTAGCTCGTAAGTTGCGCGTCCCCAAAATGTTACTTGTGATTAATAAAGCATTATCAAGTTTGAATTTCCCAGACTTACAGCAACAAGTAGAGAGCATCTATAATGTTTCCGTAGCTGGGATTTTACCTCTTTCTGAAGATATGGCGGAATTAGGGAGTAAAGATATTTTCACTGTGCAGTATCCTGAGCATCCTATTAGTCAAACTGTGCAGAAAATTGCTGCCCAAATTGCTGATGTTGCGGCTTAATTAAATATGAATAACCAAACGCAATTTCGTGCCGATGTACTGGCGGCCTATGGTGCTAGTAGCTCAGAAATAGATGAGTTACTAGCATACAACCATAATGTATTTTGTCAAACTAAATTAAAGCATCCTCTTACATTTCCTTTACCATCTGAAGCTCATATCAATACTTGGGAAGAATACGCAACAGCAGCCAAAACTCTCGGCGCATTTGCAGTTCTCCAGCAACGATTAGTGCAGTTACAATTCCCCATTCTTGAAGGTATCAGCACAACTCCAGCATATAGAGATGCCACCCGTAAAGGTACATCTGTCGATAATCTTGCAGAGGCGACTGGTTTAGTGTTGACTCAACCAGAAAAACTGCGCTTAGAAATATATCCTAGTTTGGCTGGGAAAATTCCTGTTTTACTACCGGGAAATCGGGAGGATTTTGTTACTTTAGTCCAAGCTTTAACACAGCGTAATGAACCCACAGAAATTCCTGCATCAATGGGAGCTTGTATTGTCGGTGGGTTTAACAATTGGGATAGGATTCACCGCTATCGCCAAAAATGGGAACAGCAAAATCCTCATCAATGCTCAAAACATGATTGGACATTAGAGTTTCAACGCCTAATTCCCCAAAAAGAACTGTATCAAGATAGATTCATTATTTTGAGTAACAGTCCTTACAGCAACATTACAGCCCAAGAAATCGGTGCAGAGGAAACTACTTGGCAAAATATATCTCTAAAAATTCGCTTGGAACACGAATGTACTCATTATTTAACAAATCGTTTATTTAAATCCATGCGAAACAATGCCTTTGATGAACTAATTGCTGATTATAGAGGTATTGTAGCTGCCATAGGATATTATCGAGCCGACTGGTTTTTACATTTTATGGGCTTAGAATCATTTCCTGAATATCGAGAAGGAGGTAGACTGCAAAACTATCGAGGACAACCGCCTCTTTCTGATGGTGCTTTCAAAGTTCTCCAGTCATTGTTGCAAGCAGCAGCCTTTAATTTACAGCGTTTTGATGCAGAATATATCAATGATTTAGAAACGCCTGAATGTCAAATACAACTGTTATGTTCATTATTTTGTTTGACTTTAGAAGAGTTAGCTGATCCAGGATTTAATTCATTCATTAAACAACTGTTACAAAAAGTCTAGTTTTTAAAATTGCCGATTGTTTTTTTCACAAGAGGATAATTGAATTATGACAGAAGTTTTACTAAAAGAGTTGAGCAATAGTGATATTAATTGGATAGTTGCCAATAGCGATCGCCAGGAATTATTACCTGGTAGTTTATTAACTTCACAGGGAAAGACTGTTGATTCTTTGTATATCTTATTAGATGGTACATTGACAGTTAACGTTACGCAATCTGAGAATAATCCTTTGCATCGAGCTTTTGCGGCTATTGATAGTGATATCAACTCAGATTGGGAAATTTTTAGAGTATCTAGGGGTGAAGTAGTCGGGGAAGTTCCCTTTGTAAGCCAAAGTTCTAACATCACTACAATTAAGGCTCTAGAAAAATCATTAGTGATGTCAATTCCTCAAGAAAAATTAGCCGCAAAATTACAGCAAGATGCTAGTTTTGCGGCTCGCTTTTATCGAGCGATCGCTATTATGTATGCAGACAGACTGCAAAAACTAATCACTCAACTTGGTAGACGCAAATTAACACAAGCTAAGTCTTTAAAAGACGTACTATTTGTTTTAGCTGAATTACACGATAGTGACATTGATTGGTTAATGGCTTGTGGTATCACCCAAAAAGTTGCAGCAGGTCAAACACTCATTTATGAAAATAGTCCTGTCGATGCGCTATATATTATTTTGAGGGGAAAAATGTCTATGTCTGTCTCGGAAGATGATCGCAATCCTTTATTGCGTGCTTTTTCTGCGATTGAAGGTAAAGAACTCATTGGGCGAGAGATAGCCAAATTATCCAAAGGGGAAATATTAGGAGAAACACCGTTTATTGATGGTCGCCTCCCTTGGGCGACAGTGAAAGTAATTGAAGATTCTCTAATTTTGGCAATCCCCAAACAGCAATTAGCAGTAAAATTACAACAAGATATAGGATTTTCATCTCGTTTTTACCGCGTCATTTCTATTTTATCAGCCAACAGATTACAGGAAATTTTGAGTAGAATCGGCTACGGCAGGAGAGTTTATAGCGCAGGTCTTCCACTCAGCAATAATGTTGAATATGAGGATGAAATCAATATTAGCATCTTAGATAAAATGGCTATAGCCAGTAAAAGATTTGATTGGATGATTTCGCGTATGAGCATAGCTTAAATATCTCCTGCTACTTGGATGTTTAGTCGTTGTAGCTACTAGGCTATTAGTATTCATTTAATCCCAGGTGAATTTAATCAATACATAATAATTTTGCTAGGGTTTGAACAGTTATAAATCCTAGCAAAGTCTATTTATATCTGTATATTCTTAAATCTTATCACCTCATATTTTCGCTTCCAATAAATTAAAAAAATGAAATCACATACAAATAAAATATAAAAATAAGCTAGTGAGAAATAACAATTACATATTGTTTTACGTCTTTATTAGCATTTAAATAATTACATAAGCCAGCAATAAATATTGTCCTAAACAAATTTATTGTTAGCATCGAAAACCTCTAACACAAGTCTAGAAGGAGATTATTATGTCTATTCAAGATGCTCAAGCTTTTTACTCAAGAATGAAAACAGATGATGCTTTTCTTGATCAAGTAGAAAATGCAGCTAGTCCTGAAAACCGCCTGGAAATTATTCAGTCTGCTGGTTATGATTTTAGTGCAGAAGAATTTAACACAGTCTTAGCTCAAAATGCTCAACCAGAAGCTGGTGAATTGAGTGAAGCAGAACTGTTACAAGTTAGTGGCGGAATTCGTTTTGCAAGTCCAGGTCTTGTTCGCCCTCTTTATGGCGTTGGTATACCACCCAGAAATTATTGGAGACCACGTAAATAACCAGTAGGGTGTGTTACGGCTGTGTAAAGATTCAAGCTTGTGAGCAAAGATATCTAGGCGTAACGCACCAATATCATGGCATTAAAAGACCTTTCAAACGATTCCATAAGGAGATAATTATGTCTATTGAAAACGCGCAAGCTTTTTACTCAAGAATGAAAACAGATGATGCTTTTCTCGAACAAGTAGAGAATGCAGCTAGTCCTGAAGAGCGTTATGAAATTATTCTAGCTGCTGGTTATGATTTTAGTGCAGAAGAATTTAATACAGTCTTAGCTCAAAATTCTCGAACAGAAGATATTGAATTGAATGAAGAAGAGCTATTACAAGTTAGTGGTGGACGTAGTAATAGCCTTGTCCTTCATTACGGTGCTAGTTTACCACCCAAAAAATTTTGGAGACCTCGTAAATAGATTTAAATGTGAAATTAGTGGGACTTAAATAAAAAGTAAATGTTTAAGTCCTGCTAGGAAATAGGCTGGAAAATCCTAATTTT
This sequence comes from Aulosira sp. FACHB-615, assembly GCF_014698045.1. GTDB lineage: Bacteria > Cyanobacteriota > Cyanobacteriia > Cyanobacteriales > Nostocaceae > Nostoc_B. The sequence continues at coordinate 88,816 of NZ_JACJSE010000011.1, read as the reverse complement.
GCATTGATATTTCAGGAGAACAATGCCAGATTTACACGAAGAATATGAAGAATATCGGCGTATTACTTACGCTGTATGGGAAATTACTCTTAAATGTAACCTTGCTTGTAGTCATTGTGGTTCAAGAGCAGGAGAAGAGCGCGTAAAAGAACTTTCAACAGCAGAAGCCCTAGACTTAGTGCGACAATTAGCGGAAGTAGGAATTAAAGAGGTGACGCTAATTGGCGGAGAAGCCTTTATGCGTGCTGATTGGTTGGAAATTGCCGCCGCTATTAGCCAAGCTGGTATGCTCTGCACTATGACTACTGGTGGCTATGGTATTTCCCGTGAGATGGTCAAAAAAATGAAAGCGGCGGATATTGCTTTTGTTTCCGTCTCTACCGATGGTTTACAAGCCACCCATGACCGTCTGCGTGGTCGTCAAGGCTCTTGGGAGTCAGGCGCACGCACAATGAGTTTTTTAAAAGAAGAGGGTATTCCCTTTGGTTGTAACACCCAAATTAACCGCCTTTCTGCCCCAGAATTTCCACTGATTTATGAGCATATCCGGGATTTAGGGGCGATATCTTGGCAAATTCAGTTGACTGTACCGATGGGTAATGCGGCAGACAACGCAGAGATATTACTGCAACCTTATGAGTTGTTAGCACTTTATCCGATGTTGGCTAGAGTTGCTCAACGCGCCCGTCGTGAAGGTAAAGTCCAACTAGCAACGGGAAATAACATTGGTTATTATGGCCCTTATGAACGGCTTCTGCGTGCTGACTTTGACGAAGATCCATCATATTCATTTTGGCAAGGTTGTAGTGCTGGGTTAAATTCGATTGGGTTAGAAGCTGACGGGGCAATCAAAGGCTGTCCCTCATTACCCACAGCAGCTTATACTGGTGGGAATATCCGCGATCGCTCTCTTAAAGAAATCATTGCCACATCAGAACAGTTACGCTTTAATCTAGGCGCAGACACTCCCCAAGGTACAGCTCATCTGTGGGGTTTCTGCAAAAGTTGTCAGTATGCAGAACTCTGTCGGGGTGGCTGTAATTGGACAGCACACGTTTTCTTCGATAAACGCGGTAATAATCCTTACTGTCACCATCGCGCCTTGGAAATGGCCAAGCGTGGGCTACGGGAAAGATTTTATTTAAAAGTCAAAGCCGCAGGAATACCCTTTGATAACGGTGAATTTGCTTTGATTGAAGAGCCTCTAGATGCACCTTGGCCAGAGAATGATCCTCTACATTTTACCCCTGAGTCGATTCAGTGGTCAGATAGTTGGCAAGTATACCCACAGCGTTTTGCTTCATTCAGATGAATACTACAGAGTCAAATCCAGTTAACTTATTAACTCCCATAGTTTCACCAGCAGAAACCCTAGTAGAGTCTCCTTTGTTACCTCGTTCTGCTTGGCAAAATCCCGAAGTATTTGCAAGATTATTACTGAAAACTAAAAAAATGTTAGATATTGCTGAATTCAGTAGCTTATTTGATTGAACGACTCAAAAAAAGTCATTGCAATATGGGTAACTGAGTTTTTTCTGTTACCCATTTGTTGTGCGGTATTGCATAAATGCGAGATGATTTGTATCACGCAGAGGCGCAGAGACGCAGAGAGGATAAAGAGTTTGAAGTTTCAGCACATCAAATTTCATTTTCTGATTCAGTCACATCTGTTTTGCTTCGACTTCACAAAAATGGCGAGTTCTATCTAAATATTGTGCATTTGCTCAGGCAAGACTTTTTTATATTCTTGGGTTTATACCAACTAAATTCTGTCTTTTCATTAAAAAAATACATCATAATTTTTAGTTCCAAATCTCTCGATTAACAAAAATACCAATGTTAGAGCAGAAGCGTCGCATATTTCGCCAAGAATCTGTAGAGCGTCTATCTTCTCCTGAAAGATTAGACCAACTTATGCAAGTAGTCAGCCCTAAAAGTTGGCTACCTCTGATAGCTTTAAGCTCTTTGGTGGGAGTAGCTATTGTTTGGAGTATTTATGGACGTATTCCGATCACAATTGAAGGGCGAGGAGTATTAATCTATCCGCGTAAAGTAGTACCTCTACAATCGAAAAATTCAGGACAATTAACAAATGTCAACTTCAAAGTTGGTGACTCGATTAAAAAAGGACAGGTATTAGCAATCATTGATCAATCTGATCTACGTCAACAACTCGAACAACAAAAAGCTAAACTAACACAACTAGAATCACAAGACCAAGCAGCTAACTCTATATTTAAACAGCGTTTAGCACAAGACGCACAGTCAATTCAACAACAACGTCAGTATCTTCAACAACGCATTCAGGAACTTCAAACCCTTACACCTGTTCTCAAAACTAGAGATAATACCTCTCTTGAACAGCAGCGCAAAAGTTTAAAACAAAACCTCCAACGCTTCCAAGCCTTGAGTCCAGTTTTCCGGCGCAGAATGGAAATCCGCCAAAAGTTATTTCAACAAGAAGGCGTATTTTCAGCCGATGAAGCTTTGCAAGCAGAACAGGAATATCTAGAGAATTTGCAAAATATTTCTGACATCGAAACCCAATTAAAAGCACTTGATGTCACAGAAACTCAAAAACAAAAAGAATATGGTGAAAATATATCAACTATTTCCGATTTACAAGCCCAATTAAAGAAACTAGATAGTGAACAAGCTTCTCAAGCGCAACAAGACCTAGAAAATACTAATAATCGCAAAAAAGAAATTCAAGAAGTTAAACGAGAGATAGCTAAACTGCAACTACAAGTAGGTGATAATAGCAAAATTATTAGCCAATATAACGGTCGAGTTTTAGAAACTACAGTGGCGCAGGGACAAGTAATTAATGCTGGTACTCGTTTAGCAAATATAGAAGTAGAAAATCCTGATAGTAAGTTAGTAAGTTTAGCTTATTTTTCAGTGGCAGAGGGCAAGAAAATTCAATCAGGAATGCCAATTCAAATCACTCCTGAAACGGTGAAGCGAGAAAGATTTGGCGGTATTGTCGGGAAGGTGATTAATATTTCCAATTTCCCCACTACCAAAGAAGCGGCAATTAATGAAATAGGTAATTCCGAAGTTGTTGAAGGTTTAGTATCACAAAAAAACGAAGGATTCATCCAAGTATTTTCTGAGATACAAAATGATGCTCAAACCTTCAGTGGTTACAAATGGTCTTCATCTAAAGGGCCACAGATGAAGATTTCTTCTGGAACTACTACTATTGTGCGCGTTCAGGTCGAAGAACGCGCTCCCATTACGTTTGTATTACCTATTTTGAGGTCGTTAAGTGGCATCTACTAACCCAACTATAGGTCTACCTACGAATTTTTGGCAGTATCTACAAAAACTACTGCCTCAAAGAAGCAAGCGGGTAAAAACACCAACTCTTTTGCAAATGGAAGCAGTTGAATGTGGTGCTGCGGCTTTAGGAATTATCTTAGGTTACTTTGGTCGGATTGTGCCGTTGCCAGAATTGCGGCGAGAGTGTGGTGTTTCCCGCGATGGTAGTAAAGCATCGAATGTGTTGAAAGCTGCCAGAAATTATGGTTTAGAGGCTAAGGGTTTAAGAAAGGAACTAGATAAACTCCCAGACCTAAATCCCCCTTATATTATCTTTTGGGACTTTAATCACTTTTTGGTAGTAGAAGGGTTTCGCAACCAGAGAGTGTATCTGAATGACCCCGCTACAGGCCCCCGTACTGTATCTTTGCAAGAATTTGACGAAGGTTATACGGGTGTAGTCTTGGTGATGGAACCAGGAAGTGAGTTCCAAAAGGGTGGACGTAAACCTAGTATGATTGGGTCTTTGTGGGAGAGGCTACAGAGTTCAACTAGTGCCTTACTTTACTGCTTAATGGCAGGATTTTTCTTAACTTTAGTGGGGATGGCTGTACCCGTATTTAGCCAAATATTTGTCGATGAAATTCTTGTAGAACAAAGATTAGATTGGCTTAATCCCTTACTTTTGGGAATGGCTGTGGCTGCTGTTTTGCAAGGCTTACTCACATTACTGCGTCTGCAATATTTACGCCGTTTAAAAATTAAATTATCGGTGGGGATGTCTAGCCGGTTTCTCTGGCATTTATTACGCCTACCAGTAGGGTTTTATGCCCAACGTTTTGCCGGAGAAATTACCAGTCGGATGAGTCTCAATGACCAAGTGGCTAATGTGCTTTCGGGACAGTTGACCACCACAATTATTGATGCTGTGATGGTGGTTTTCTATGCCTTGATTATGTTGCAATATGATTGGCTATTAACTTTGATTGTCATCAGTTTAGCGATCGCCAACATTTTCACTCTGCGCTTAGTCTCTCGTCAACGGGTAGACCTCAATCAAAAATTAATGCTAGATTTTGGCAAGGCTGAAGGGGTTTCAATTGCGGCTCTCCAAGGCATCGAAACCCTGAAAGCATCAGGCTTAGAATCTGATTTCTTTTCTCGCTGGTCAGGCTATTACACCAAGGCCATCAATAGCCAACAACAAATGGATGTCACTAACCAATTATTTTCCATTCTACCTACGCTTTTAGAGGCTATTTCTAGCTTGTTATTGTTAGTAATTGGTGGTTTGCGAGTCATGGATGGACATCTCAGTATTGGGATGCTGGTAGCTTTTCAAGGCTTAGTAGGGAGTTTTCAAGCACCAGTCGCCAGCCTATTGAATTTTGGTAGCACCTTACAAGAATTAGAAGGCAATTTGGTTCGTTTAGATGATGTTTTAGATAACCCGACTGATAAAGCGATCGCCCAAAGAAACTTAGCTCATGAAGAAGCAGGGGAGCAGGGAGCAAGGGAGCAAGGGAGCTTTCACCCACAAAGGGTGTTACCAAAGTGGAACTTACTTAGGTTTCTCTCTTTATTTCCCCCAGCCCCCAGCCCCCAGCCCCCAGCCTCTTCTCAAGTTATCGAACCATCATCTTATTTTTCAGCCTTGCCCAGATTACAAGGATATGTAGAATTACGTAACCTCACCTTTGGCTATAGTCGCCTAGAACCGCCTTTAATCGAAAATTTTAATCTTTCTCTCAAACCAGGACAAAGAGTGGCTTTAGTCGGTGGCAGTGGTTCTGGTAAGTCTACCATTGCCAAACTCGTCAGTGGACTTTACCAACCTTGGGCGGGAGAAATTCTGTTTGACGAACAATTAACAGAAGAAATTCCCCACCAATTATTAACTAATTCTGTGGCAATGGTAGAACAGGATATTTTGTTATTTGGTGGCACAGTTAGGGATAATTTAACGCTTTGGGATAATACTATATCCGATAAAAACTTAAAACGAGCTTGTCAAGATGCTGCCATTGATGATGTGATTTTGGCTCTCAATGGTGGATATGATGCCGAACTGATGGAAGGTGCGGCGAATTTAAGCGGTGGTCAACGCCAACGCCTAGAAATTGCCCGTGCTTTGGTGAATAATCCCTCAATCCTGATTATGGATGAAGCCACCAGTGCCTTAGATGCAGAGACAGAACGGATTATTGACGAAAATCTGCGGCGACGGGGATGCACCTGCATTATTGTGGCACACCGACTAAGTACGATTCGAGACTGCGATGAAATTATCGTCCTAGAACGAGGCAAGGTAGTGCAACGAGGTACTCATCAGCAATTGTGGCAGACGGAAGGTGTGTACTCACGGTTAATCCGCACAGAAGGGGAAGCCTTGGAGGAGGAATAAAGATGCAGCAAAAAAGAGTCGATCAATGTGCCGTACATGGTCAAACCTATATATTGCAAGGTAATGAACCCATACTATTAGATGATCCTGCTAGAGTTTGGGTAATTCAATCTGGCTCTATGGCCTTATTTGCGATCGCACTTCAAGATGGTGTGATCGCAGGAACTCGCCGTTATTTATTTAGTCTCTCTCAGGGACAAGCCTTATTCGGTACTAAAGCCATGAACGGTCAACAGCAAATTTTAGCTGTACCGATTGGAGAGGTGGAATTACTGCAACTACATCCAGAAGGTTTTCCCGAATTAGTTGCTCATGGCGATACTAGAGCATTTGACTGGGTAGAATCTTGGCTGTGGGAACTTAGTAGCGTGTTATCTGGGGTAACTCTCCCAGTCATTGAGGTGGTATCTCAGGGAGAAACGCGGTTTTCTTTGTTGGATGGTCAAACTTTCCAAGGGGAAGCCGGGGCTATCTGTTGGGTAAAGATTCAGCAAGGGACTATTCGCTTATTAGGTTTGTCAGAAGTCACGCTGACACCTGCAATGGGTTATTTTCCCCTGACTGACAAAATGTGGTTAGAAGCCGTGGAGGAAGTTCAACTCACCACGCTGAAAACCCATGAATTTTTGAATGCTGACCAACTCTTAGCTGCTTTGTCAGCAATGCACATTCAATTACTGCAATGTGTGGAGTTTTTTGACCGACAAGAAGCAGAAGCAGAAATGATGCGATTGCGCGATCGCCAGCGTCTAAATCGTCAAGTAACTTCTCAAGCGTTAGGAGAGTTAGCATCAACTGTCAATCCTCAAGATGGCGATTTTTTCTTAGAAGGTACACCTTTGTTAGTGGCGGCTGGTGCTGTTGGTAAAGCGATAGGAGTAAAAATTTCGCCTCCCGCCCGTTCCGAGAACCTCCAACGAGTCAAAGAGCCTTTAGAAGCTATTGTCCGCGCCTCTCGGATTCGGATGCGCCGAGTTTTATTACGAGACAACTGGTGGGAAAAGGACTGTGGGGCGTTAGTCGCCTATACAGAGGTAGATAATCGCCCGGTAGCTTTATTACCAGTTTCTACTACTAACTATGAATTATTTGATCCGGTTGACCATACCCGCACCAAGGTAGATGAACCTATAGCGATGACACTTGCGCCTGTCGCCTATATGTTTTATCGTTCTTTCCCCGATCAGGTACTCAATACCTACAATGTGATTTTGTTTGCCCTGAAAGGACGGAAACTCGATGTTTTCCTGACTGTACTCACAGGGGTGGCTGTGACGCTGTTAGGGATGCTCACACCCCAAGCCACTGCTATTATTATGGATAACGCAATTCCCGATAGCGATCGCGGTTTGTTACTCCAAGTCGGAATGGGGCTACTGGTTGCAACATTAGGCACAGTCTTATTTCAAATAACTCAGAATTTTGCACTTTTACGCATTGAAACCACCGCCGCCACCGCTACAGAGGTGGCTGTATGGGATCGACTGATGAACTTACCAGTATCTTTTTTCCGCAAATATACAACAGGGGATCTACATTCAAGAGCCTCATCTGTCGGTGAAATCAGTCGTCAACTCAGTGCAAATACAATTATCAAACTAATTACCAGTTTCTTTGCATTATTTTATTTAGGGCAATTATTTAACTATAACTTTCAGTTAGCCTTACTTGCGGTTGCGGTTGCCGTCATTACCAGCGCAGTCACCATCCTTTCTGGTATCCTCCTCGTTGGTAAAGTGCATCCTTTACTCGAACTACAGGGCAATATTTTCGGACAAACAGTACAAATCATTAATGGCATTTCTAAACTACATATTGCAGGAGCCGAAGAACGCGCCTTTGCTTCTTGGAGTAAAAACTACACTCGTCAACTCAAGCTAACTCTCAGTACACAACAGTTAGAAGATGCTGTAGTTCTTTTTAATACAGTCATGCCCATATTTACATCTGGAGTCCTGTTTTGGTTAACCATCAACCAATTTAAAACGGCGCAGACTTCCGGCACTATGGCTATTACCATAGGTACATTCTTAGCCTTCAACACGGCTTTTGATCAATTTGTGAACGGTACTACCAATCTCAGTAATGTAGTCACTGAAATTGTCCAAATTACTCCCCATTGGCAACGTACTCAACCCATTTTGCAAGCTGTCCCCGAAGTAGATTTAAGCAAAGCTGACCCAGGAAAATTAGTAGGCAAAATTGTTGTAGACCATGTAATGTTTCGCTATCGTCCAGATGGGCCATTAATCTTAGATGATGTAAGTATCTCTGCACAATCAGGAGAATTTATTGCCCTCGTTGGAGGTTCTGGAAGTGGTAAATCAACAATCTTCCGATTATTGCTTGGGTTTGAAACTCCAGAAAGTGGAGGTATTTACTACGATGGACAGGACTTATCTGGCTTGGATGTCGAAGCAGTCCGCCGACAATTGGGTGTCGTCTTACAAAACGGCCGTTTAAATGCAGGCTCTATTTTTGAAAATATCGCCGGTGGTGCAAATATTACCTTTGATGAAGCTTGGGAAGCTGCGAAGATGTCTGGCTTCGCTGACGATGTAGCCGCTATGCCAATGGAAATGCACACCGTAGTGAGTGAAGGCGGTGGTAATCTTTCTGGAGGACAACGCCAACGCTTACTCATAGCCCGCGCTTTAGTATTAAAACCTCGCATTCTGCTATTTGATGAAGCCACTAGCGCACTCGACAACCGAACCCAAGCAATTGTCAGTGAAAGCTTAGACAAAATGCAGGTAACGAGAATAGTTATTGCTCACCGACTCAGCACAATTCGCAATGCTCATCGTATCTATGTACTTCAAGCAGGACGAATTGTACAGCAAGGCAGTTTTCAGGAACTCGCTTCAATTGAAGGACTATTTGCTCAATTAATGGCTCGCCAAATGGCTTAGTAATAAGCTAATTCACTGACAGATACAAGTTTTGCTCAAAAACACAATTAATAAATAATAAACATAGAGGTGCAAAATGAAAATTCAAATGATTGGTCATGCTTCCATATTTGTAGAAACACAAGATTGTAAAGTAATGATGGACCCAGTGCTTTGGGATAAATTTTGTGAAGTGACAACAAGTATATGCCCTGAGCGAGAAGTTATTTACGACCAAATTCCTGAGTATGATGTACTAGTAATTTCCCATAGACATTTAGATCACTTTGATATTCGTTCTCTTGCTTATCTGCCTAAAAATATTGATGTTTTTATTCCCAAAGATAAGTTAGTAGAAAATTGTCTGCGTCAATTAGGATATTCTCACATCTATACTTTAAGTGACTTTAGTGAAGTCAAGATTGGTTCTACTAACCTCCTAGCTACACGTTCAGAAAATCGCGTACCTGAATATGGGATATTATTTGCCGACCCATCGGGAGTTTTTTGGAATCAAGTAGACTCATTAGTAAATGCAAATACAATTAATTTTGTCAAATCTCAATACCCAACAATAGACTTTTTGTTGGCAAGCTGGCAACCAATGTTAGAAACTGAGTATCAATATAATCAAAGCTTTTCATTCCCATTTTCTGGTTATAGTAATACTCTCCAATTGATGGGCTTGACTCAACCAAGAGCTATTTCTCCTGGTGCGAATGGCTTCAAGTTTATAGATGGTTCAGCTTGGTTAAATAAAGTTGTCTTTCCAGTCACTCAAGAGCAATTTTGTCAAGACATAAAAAAAGTTTGCCCAGCAACAGAAAATATCTTTGCTCTTCAGCCAGGAGATATTTGTGAAATTGAAAATGGCACATCTACCTATCTACCTGCTCAATCGCAATTTGTCAAAACAGTTAAAGATGATAGAGATATTTTATCTTTTTCGCCTGTGACAGTAAATGGCGAAATGATTGACAGTAACCCAAACAACTATGATATTCATGAAATGAAAAAAATAATTGAAGAAGAGGTTTGTGTTAACTTACCTAAGTTCTTCATGGAACATAAACAAGATTTATTTGCCCAATATTTCCATTGGGAAGTCAGATACCAACTAGAAGTAATATTTCCAGATGGTTCTCAAACATGGTATTTTGACTTTACGGAAGATCCTATTCAGTGCAGAACAGTATCTAGTCCTTTAGCTAACGTGTTTAATGTCATCACAGCCTCCAGCTTATATGCAGTTTTAAAATCTTATAAAACCTGGGATTATCCTGCTGCTAGCGGATATTTACGTGCATTTGAAAAAATATATATAGCCAGCACTCACGGTGCTATACGTCCCGATATTAAATCACTGAATATTTCTCCTTTAGCTTTAAAGTTTCCTTATGAGGAAGTTTTCAAAAAAGTGTTGGATAAAGAAGTGGAAAAATGGTCGAAACAATCTCAACACAATCAAGTTATTGGAGAAAATCAATCAAAAATCATGAAACTAGGTAATGCTTTTATTAGAATGTATCCAAAAAATATCAATAACCAACAATTGATAACAACTAGTGTGTAGATAGCATCTTGAAATATTTTTAAGCTAAGTCATAGCTTGTAATGACCATAAACATAGAGGTGCAAAATGAAAATTCAAATGATTGGTCATGCTTCCATATTTGTAGAAACACAAGATTGCAAAGTAATGATGGACCCAGTGCTTTGGGATAAATTTTGTGAAGTGACAACAAGTATATGCCCTGAGCGAGAAGTTATTTACGACCAAATTCCTGAGTATGATGTACTAGTAATTTCCCATAGACATTTAGATCACTTTGATATTCGTTCTCTTGCTTATCTGCCTAAAAATGTTGATGTTTTTATTCCCAAAGATCAGTTAATAGAAAATTGTCTGCGTCAATTAGGATATTCCCACATCTATACTTTAAGTGACTTTAGTGAAGTCAAGATTGGTTCTACTACGCTCCTGGCTACCCGTTCAGAAAATCGCGTACCTGAATATGGGATGGTATTTGCTGACCCATCGGGAGTTTTTTGGAATCAAGTAGACTCATTAGTAAATGCAAATACAATTAATTTTGTCAAATCTCAATACCCAACAATAGACTTTTTGTTGGCATGCTGGCAACCAATGTTAGAAACTGAGTATCAATATAATCAAAGCTGTGCATTCCCATTTTCTGGTTATAGCTATATTCTGCAATTGATGGGCTTGACTCAACCAAGAGCTATTTCTCCTGGTGCGAATGGCTTCAAGTTTATAGATGGTTCAGCTTGGTTAAATAAAGTTGTCTTTCCAGTCACTCAAGAGCAGTTTTGTCAAGACATCAAAAAAGTTTGCCCAGCAACAGAAAATATTTTTGCTCTTCAGCCAGGAGATATTTGTGAAATTGAAAATGGCAAATCTACCTATCTACCTGCTCAATCGCAATTTGTCAAAACAGTTAAAGATGATAGAAATATTTTATCTTTCTCGCCTGTGACAGTAAATGGCGAAATGGTTGACAGTAACCCAAATAACTATGATATTCATGAAGTGAAAAGGACAATCGAAGAAGAGGTTTGTGTTAACTTACCTAAGTTCTTCATGGAACATAAACAAGATTTATTTGCCCAATATTTCCATTGGGAAGTCAGATACCAACTAGAAGTAATATTTCCAGATGGTTCTCAAACATGGTATTTTGACTTTACGGAAGATCCTATTCAGTGCCGAACAGGATCTAGTCCTTTAGCTAACGTGTTTAATGTCATCACCGCTTCCAGCTTATATGCATTGTTAAAATCTGATAAAACCTGGGATTATCCTGGTATTGGCGGATATGTACGTGCATTTGAAAAAATATATATAGCCAGCACTCACGGTGCTATACGTCCCGATATTAAATCACTGAATATTTCTCCTTTAGCTTTAAAGTTTCCTTATGAGGAAGTTTTCAAAAAAGTGTTGAATAAAGAAGTGGAAAAATGGTCGAAACAATCTCAACCCAATCAATTTATTGGGGAAAATCAATCAAAAATCATGAAACTAGGTAATGCTTTTATTAGAATGTATCCAAAAAATATCAATAACCAACAATTGATAACAACTAGTGTGTAGATAGCATCTTGAAATCTTTATAAGTTAAGTCATAGCTGATAATTTTCATTAATCTTGGCATAAATTAGCTAAATAAAACATAAACAAAGCCTTTATTGCTGGCTGTGGCTGGTTTTTCAGATTTTGAAGCTAACTCTAAAAATGCGATTTTAATGCTATACCCTCATCTAAAACCAAAGGAAGAAATATTTATGAATACAATCAAAAACAGTGTCAAGAGCATCATCACAGAAGAACACTCTTCTCAACTTCATGTTTGGCATCAATTAGGCTGGAAAAATGTTACTCTAATTTATTTAGATGAACATCTAGATTTTCAATATATTAGTGAAAATCATATAACAGCATTGAAAAAATGCCAAACTTCAGCAGAATTAGCTCAACTAGAAAGACCTAGTCATATATTTCCTGATGATAAATATAGTTATGGTATCGAAAATTTCCTTTTTGCGGCTCATCGCTTGGGAATAATTGAAAATCTCATTTGGGTAACTCTAACTCCCAAAAATAAACTACCAAATTCTATAAAATATATGCGTAAATTACGGGGGTTTTTACAACAGCATAATGCATTTACTGTTAACGATATAACAAATATTGCAATTACAGAAGATATCGCTACGGCGACAGTATTTGGATTAAAAATAACGGTATGTGGTTATGAAGATTTAAAGAAATTAAAGCTTCCCGAAAACACTTTTATTGATATTGATATTGACTACTTTATTGGCTTGCCTGAGCAATATCCTTTGGTAGATCCAGAAAATGTTTTTGCCTGTTTAAAGTCTTTACCTATTAATTACGATACCGTCACTTTGACTCGTTCTGTGAGTAGTGGTTATATGCCACTACGTTACTATTTTTTGGCTGATTATTTAGCAGCTCTTTGGCAAAATGACCTGCGTGAAATAGAACACTATCGCCGTTTATATGCTCTTGATCAACAAGCACGAAATAACAACATAGAAGCCGCTAAAGCTGGCTGTCTTGAAGAAATACAAATCATGCCAAATTGTGCTGCTACTTATTACTTATTAAGCCTTTGTGAAACTGAGACGCAAAAGTCTGTTAATTACGAACTAATCGCAGGAAAACTTTGCCCTAGCTATTGCCCTAGTGTACTACATTTAGCTAATGCAATTCTAAGCCGTGACTTAGAATATGATAAAAATACACTAAGCTTTTTAGAAAATAAATTAATGCTAGCTGAAATAGACATTGAAGAAAAAATATTAAGTCACTATACTCTAGGAATTTTATATAGTCTAAAGTCTGAAAAAGAAGAGAGTCTTAAACATTATAGATATTGCCAAGAAATCAAACCAGGCAATTATCCTGATTTAAGTTTGAATATAGGTTGTATCTTTATGAAAAATAAGGATTACACGAAAGCAATTAGCTTTTTTGAGCAGGCTTTGGCTGATGAATCGAGCAAAGCTGAAGCACATAAAATGCTTGGGAAAATTTATCTAGAGCAGGGTCAGTATCAGATAGCGGAAGAAAATTTGATATTAGCTGGAGAAATTGTACCTACTGATGAACTAGCAATGAAACTATTAGCTAAATTATACAAAGAAATAGGAGATGAAACAAGCTATAAGCATCAAATAAGCAAATATTATCACATGAAATTCTTGTCTCAAAAATTTACATAATTATTAACAATAGCCGCTATTGTCTTAAATCAACATAGCCTTGACAAATTGTCTTAATTATCAATCAAAATTACCATGAATAGCTGTACATTAGAAAATTATCTTCAGGTTGTTGTACCCCACCTTTCACCTAAGTTAGTTTCTCCCGAAGCTTTATCTCATATTCAAGCAATAACAAGGATTTTTCCACTTTCATCCGAGGGGTTATTTGAGTGCCGTCTAGGTGCGAATAACTCCAGGGTAGATTTCTCAGTTCTTGCTACAAATTTAGGTTCAAGTCATCAGAGCTTTGAAAAACTAGATTTTCTAGTGAACTTACCAGAAGTATTTTCTTCAAATCCTATCTGGAGACGTATTCAAAATTTTTGTTCTGCCTGTTGTGGAACAAACTCCCTACTATCTAACAATATAGACAATATTTGGCTGGAATTTGATCTTGATAAAGATCCCCAAAATTTACCAATTCCTAGCTTGTTTTTAGGATTCAAAGAACTAAATTCAGAAAAATATAGTATCCAGATATCTCAAAGTGCTAATGAGCAACTACAAACTGTGAAAACGGCCTTGCACATATTATTTGATGATCATGTTTCACCAATAATTGAAAATAATCTAGGTATTTGTGTAAATTCCTTACCACAAGGCTCTCAAATACTTTATGTAGGAGTTATGTTTTCTCGCCATTTAGATGCTGTTAGAGTCAATATTAGTGGAATTTCTCCTGAATATCTTGAAGATTACCTTGCTCAAATTGGTTGGAAATATTCAATTGAACCTCTCAAAGAAATAATTCAGTCACTAACTCAAATTGTAGATACAATAATCCTCAATATCGATATAGGAACTAGTATTTTTCCGCAGCTAGGTTTAGAGTGCCTATTAAATAATAAAAGTACAAGATGTGAACCAAAATGGCAATTACTTTTAAATTGTTTAGTAGAACATGAATTATGTACCCCAGAAAAATATGATGCTGTTCTCAATTGGTCTGGATATTGTCACGCACAGAATTATCCAGAGTTATGGCCTGATAATTTGATTAAAGTATCTCAATTTCTTGGTTCAAGATGGCATAGCATTTATTTTAGAAATTTAAATCATATAAAGATAAATTATCATCCAGACGGATACTTAGAAGCTAAAGGGTATTTAGCATTTGGTCGCAGTCTTGTCTGTAAATAACACATTCATTAAATTTAATTACTACAAATTTAACTGTTAAAAGTGAAAATTTAAATCCCTGTAGTTTAAGTAACACACCAATTAGCGAGGACTTAAACTACACTATACGCCATCAGAAATGATGATTAATTAGAATTACCTCAAATCATCATACCTAATTACTATAAGAAATTAGGTATTTTTTATTTTTATAAATCAAAACTTTATCTACAAAATGTGTATTCAGATCAAATGATTGTGCATTATTCCCATTAGGAAATTACTATATTATTTAATTATCAACTTAGACCAAATAAAAAATTCATCAACAAGAATGTGTCAAATTAGTTATTGCTAAGGGATGAGCGATTAACAGCATAATCAAATAAACTTGCTAGCATAAACCTAAGCAAAAACTAGATAAATAAGCATTGTTAATAGTTGATGAGTTAAGTTTATGTGATTTAAGTCGATACTCACCCCATATATCTGACGATTCTTAAGGATGATCTATAAATTACCAAGGATTGGCAGAACCTATGGGAGTAAATCATACATACACTTTTTGTAAATTTAACCTCAATTCAGGAGTAATTTCATGTCAGGACAAGAATTTTCACGTCATGAGTTTAACGCACAAATCGCTGCAAAAACTTGGCAGGATGCTGCATTTAGACAAGAGTTATTATCTAATCCCAAAGCAGCTATAGCCAAAGAATTGGGAACAACTATGCCTGATAATTTGCAGATTCATGTGTTTGAAGAAGATAATAACAACATCTATCTAGTGATTCCACCAGTACCAGGTGTGGAAGAAGAACTAAGCGATGAGGCATTAGAGCAAGTTGCTGGTGGCTATGTAGCAACTAGAAAGAGAGGCAGGGTCTTTATCATAGGTTAATTTTGTTGATAGCAGCAAAATAAAAGCTGACGAATAAGTGAGAATAATAGAGATTCTCACGATAAATTTCAACATCATTAACACATCTTTTGAATTGAGTCAGCATTAATTGCAAACTCGATATTAGGAGAATGTAAACATCAGACTATAGTGGAGTTTACATTCTCCTCTACCTATACTGAATTACGAATTCATCTCTAGCTTTCAAAGTATCAGAAAATTTTAAGAACATAAGGAAACTAAAGCGTTAAAAATCTTTCTGAGAAAAAGATTTAGTCATTCATCACATTTAATTTGATTGTTATTAATTATAAAATTTTGTAATAGTTAATATAATTCCCAATGTTTATGTCAACTCAAGAACTAAATCATCAAATGAAAGCAGAATTTATTTTTCCACCTTTTGATATTACAGAATACGATATAGATCACCATGCAGATTTCACCACAATCGATCAAAAATTACTAGCTAAATTTAGTCAAATCAAGCGGTTTAAAGAACGTTGGGAAGTAGACGTAGAGTTTCGTCAACAAGTTTTTACAGATCCTCATAGTGCCTTTGTGCGCCACGGTTTGAAATTACATCCTGAAGATGTCAGACCAATATGGGATGAAGATTGCAATAGCAAGTGGGAACAAGGACTATTAGAGTTTCCACTCTTGAAATTGAGTAATGAGTTCTTTGAAAGGTTGGACTATTTACAAAATATCCACTTAAAGACTGCTCCCAGTAATATCTATATTCGACAATGGCGAGAAAGGCAAATTGTACGTACTGCTAGTCAGTTTCAACCATTGGTTAACCAAATTGTTATTCATGCTCCAGTTTCTTTTGAACTTTGCAAGGGTTGTTCAGTAGGATGCCGATTCTGTGCTGTATCAGCACCCCCTCTCACTGAGATATTCTTATACACTCCTGAAAATTCCAAATTGTGGCGTGAAGTATTAGAAGTGATGACAGGTTTTTTAGGAACTTCTGCGGGTGCTGGCTTTTGCTATTGGGCGACTGATCCCCTAGATAACCCAGACTATGAAAAATTTTGTCTTGATTTTCATGCGATTACGGGATTTTTCCCCCGGACTACAACTAGTCAACCGTTAAAGTATCCAGACCGTCTACGCTCGATTTTAAGATACTCAAGAGAGAAAAACGGTGTATGCAATCGTTTCTCAATTCTGTCTTTGAAGATGTTGGACAGAGTTTATCAAGAGTTTAGCGATGAAGATCTGTTGAATGTGCAAATGAATTTTCTGAATGAAGAGGCAGAAGATTCTGTTAAAGCTCATGCAGGGAGACAACGAGAAATAAACCTCCAAAAAAGTCAAGGAGATGAAGAACCTCATGCACAAGGAACAATTGCTTGTGTATCAGGATTTTTATTTAACATGGTGGAGCGTAGTGTCAAGCTGATTAGCCCTTGTAATGCCAATGAACGATGGCCATTAGGTTATATAGTCTATGATCAAGGAACTTTCGTAGATGCTGATGACCTCAAGAGTTTGATTGAGCGAATGATTCGGGATAATATGCCGCAGACAGTGAGACTAGGCGATGTGTTACGCTTTCGTCCTGATCTGAAGTATGAAGCTCTTGTTGATGGCTTTCAACTTTCTACCCATGTTAAAACCTTCAAGTTCCGTCATGATTCTTTGTGGAAAGAGTTAGGGGTTTTAATCCATCAAGGTAATCACACAACCGCAGAGATTACCCAATTTTTTACGAATAAAGGTGTGTTAGCGACACAAACATCTTACTATCTCAATCTTTTATTTGAGCGTGGGGTTTTAGACTCTGAGCCTCAAATTTAGAGGGTTTTTGAAACCTTTGAAAATCTCAAAAGCTACAGTCTACACTAAGCCTGATGATATATTTACCAATTATGATGCACACTGAAGAGTTACGACAAGAAATAATTGCACGTTCTTTTAACATTAAAGAATTTTGTTTAGATTACCACGATAGTTTTCAAACTATCGATCAGGTTGATCCGCAACTCCTAAGTAAATTTAGTCAAGTTAAGCGGTTTCAAGAACATTGGGAAGCAGATAGTAAATTTCGGGAACAAGTCGTTGAAGATCCTTACAGTGCATTTTTGCGCTATGGGTTGAAACTAAATCCTGAAGATGTCAGACCTAAATGGGATAAAAACTGTAAAAATATATCAGATTTTCCACTGCTAACACTAAGTCAGGCATTTTTTGATCGCTTAGATAAAGTAACAGATATCGATTCTGATGTTAGTCACTTAAATATTCGTGCATGGCGGGAAAGACAAATTGCACGTACCGCCAGCCAATTTAACTTAGCTGTTCACAAAGTAATTCAACACATCCCAGTTTGTTTTGAATTGAGCAAGGGTTGTTCTGTGGGATGTCGATTCTGTGCTGTATCTGCACTGAAATTTAGCGATATTTTCTTATATACTCCCGAAAATGCTCAATTATGGCGCGGCGTGCTAGAAGTCATCACAGACTTTTTAGGTTCTGCGGCTGGGAAAGGTTTTTGCTATTGGGCTACTGATCCTCTAGATAACCCAGATTATGAAAAGTTTTGCCATGATTTTCACGCCATTACTGGTTCTCTCCCCCAGATGACGACTGCTCAACCTCTGAAAAATGTTGAGCAAACACGGGCAATTTTAAAACTCTCAAAAGAGAAAAATGGTATCTGCAATCGCTTTTCAATTCTGTCTTTGAAGATGTTAGACAGAGTTTATCAAGAGTTTAGCGATGAAGAACTGTTGAATGTGCAGATGAATTTTCTCAATGAAGAGGCAGAAAATGCTGTTAAAGCTCATGCAGGGAGACAGCGACAAGCAAACCTGCAAAAAGGTCAAGGAGATGAAGAGGCTCACAGACAAGGAACAATTGCTTGTGTGTCAGGATTTTTATTTAATATGGTGGAGCGCAGTGTCAAGCTGATTAGCCCTTGTAATGCTGATGAACGCTGGCCATTGGGTTATATGGTTTATGATCAAGGCACTTTTGTAGATGCTGATGACCTGAAGATTTTGATTGAAAGGATGATTCAGGATCATATGCCGCGAATCCTCAGACCTAGCGACTTGATCCGCTTCCGGCGTGATCTGAATTATCAAACTCTGGTGGATGGTTTTCAACTCTCAACTCGCATTAAAACTTTTAAATTTCACCATGATGTGTTATGGCAGGAGTTAGGTGCTTTAATTCACCACGGTCAGTATACAACCGCAGAGATTACAGAGTTGTTAACTCTTAAAGGAGTGACATCAGCAAGAATATCTTGTTATCTGAATGTTTTGTTTGAGCGCGGAGTGTTAGATTCTGAGCCTCAACCGCAAGAGGGATAAAGTAAGAAACAAATATTTTTGCGCTAATACAAGTTTCTAGACTCGCCATTGCAGGGGATTTCTCCTGCAATTTTAGTGAGTAAACCTCAATTAATAGGATAGCGATCGCCCACTTTCTCAAACCACTCACTAGCTATGATGATCATTGGAAAGATTTGGCATGGAAACTAGATATCATCAGTCAAATAGACCAAATAATTACAAAATTGTCAACTCTTTCAATACTCAGTTTGACAATTTTAGTCACACAGAAATACCACAACGTCTGCATTACTTTTTTGAAAATCGATGTGATATTGATCCTGATGCTGTGGCTTTGATATGTGATGCCGAGTTGCTCACTTATGGAGAACTTGATCTACGAGCCAATAAGTTGGCTAATTACTTAGTCAATCAAGGTATCAATCAAGGGGACAGAATTGGTATTCTGTTGGAACGCTCAATTAATACCTATGTGACGTTGCTGGCTATACTCAAGAGTGGTGCGGCTTTCATCCCTCTAGATGCCTCCTTTCCCCAAGATAGAATCACCTTTATTGCAGAAAACGCATCTCTGAATTTACTGATTAGTACCACAAAATTCAGTGAACTAACTGCTGGGGTTGGCTGTCAAGTTTTGATGTTGGATGCTGTAGCTGAAGATATTGCCAAACAGCCAAAAACGCGGATTTTGTTGTCAGATGCACAAGACGAACTCTGTTACATTATCTATACTTCCGGCTCGACTGGCAGACCTAAAGGTGTAGCTGTCAATCACTCTAATATATGCAGCTTTATCTCTATTTGTACACCAATCTATGGCGTAAAGAGTTGCGATCGCATTTATCAAGGGATTATCATCGCCTTTGATTTCTCCATTGAGGAAATTTGGCCTACCTTCGCTGTGGGAGCTACTTTGATTGTCGGCCCTACCGACCATCGCAAAATCGGCTCAGACTTGGCTGATTTCTTGATTGAACAGCAGGTAACAATGCTCTACTGTGTTCCTACCCTCCTAGCAACAGTAGATAAAGATGTCCCCTCCATCCATACTTTAATAGTCGGCGGTGAAGCCTGTCCCCAGGATTTAGTGAAGCGTTGGAGTATTGGGGGACGGCGGATGCTGAATACTTACGGCCCGACCGAAACAACAGTTACAGCTTTGTGGACGGAATTAGTCCCAGACAAACCAGTCACTATCGGTAAACCCCTACCATACTACAGTGTTTATATCCTCGATGAGCATCTACAAGAAGTTCCACCAGGTGAGATTGGAGAAATCTGCATTGGGGGAATTGGTGTCACCCAAGGTTATGTAAATCTTCCCGAAAAAACTGCCGCTAAGTTCATCCCCAACCCCTTTACTGTAGGTGAGAAAGAAGAAAAACTATATCGTAGTGGTGATTTAGGTCGATTTACCCCAGATGGTGAAATAGAATATTTAGGGCGCATTGACCATCAAGTTAAAATTCGGGGTTATCGTATCGAACTAACAGAAATTGAAGCAGTTTTACTAGAAGATCAAGAAGTAGAGAATGCTATTGTCTCCCTGGTATCTATTAATGATGCAGACAAAGAATTAGTTGCTTATATCACACTACATATTCCTGTCACTGATTCTCAAGCTCTCAAACATCGCCTGTATAACTCGCTGAGTAGCCGTCTGCCTAACTACATGGTGCCAGCATTCCTTGAAATTTTGGATGCGATTCCCACATTACCCAATGGTAAAGCTGACCGTTCACAGCTACCAAATCCCACGACTAAGAGAGTCAGCAAAAACTCTGGTTTATATGTGCCACCAGCTACAGAGCTTGAACAAGAACTAGCTAATGCTTGGGGTCAGATTTTCGGCAATGATCATATATCTGTTGAAGAAGACTTCTTTGCTGATTTAGGTGGTCATTCTCTTTTTGCGGCGCGTATCATCTCTAACTTGAGACAGCAACCAACATTACAGTATCTTTCTATTGCTGATTTATATTCCCACACAACTATCCGATCGCTTGCCAATCACATCGAAAGCATCCAAAAACAACATAGTGCATCTGTTCGGTCAAATCCACGTACAGTTAGACATCATAGTAACTTGCGAGTCTGGTTGAGTGGGAGCATACAAATAGTTATGCTCTATGTCCTCTTTATCGTTTTCGGAATGCCATTCATCTTACTGTTAGAGGACTTTCATGAATGGTCATCACCACTGGTAGTTTTTGCGGAAATCAGCATATTTTCTATGATGTGGTTTGTGATGAGTCTCACACTCCCAATCATCGCTAAATGGTTGCTCATTGGTAAGTTTCGTCCAGGCCGCTATCCCTTGTGGGGTTGGTATTATTGCCGTTGGTGGTTAGTGAGAAAAACTATAGATATTGCCCCACTTGATTATCTAGCTGGTTCGCCTCTCATGCCCTTATATATGCGGTTATTGGGTGGAAAGATTGGTGAAGGCTGTCATATCGGCACGAAAGATTTACATCTGCCTGATTTAATCACAATTGAAGACGGGGTGAGTATTGGCTATGGTGTTCAGGTACAGCCTTTTATAGTGGAAGATGGATGGTTATATCAAGCACCCATCAAGATTGAGGCTAATAGCTTTATTGGGACTAATTCAGTAGTCATGCTTGGTAGTCATGTAGGTCGGGGAGTGCAGTTAGATGAACAGTCTTTAGTAGCACAAGACCAAGTGATTCCAGATTATCAGGTTTGGGCTGGGTCGCCCTCCCAACCAATTACCGATGCTGATCCGATTTTGAAGGAAATGAACTACCGCAAAACCCCCTCGGTGCAATTGTCGCCAAGACTTTGGATGGGTTTTGTCGCTGGATTTATCTTGCTTGATGCTCTACCCTTTATTATTTTCACTCCAGGGTTAATTTTTGAGTACGCGGTATCCCAAGGACAACTGCTCAAAGGTCTTTTATACACACCCATTGCCGGTTTATTGTATGGACTGACAACCTGTGCTGTAGTCGCCTTTGGTAAGTGGTTGGTAATGCCCAATACTCGTCCTGGGATTTTTCCAGAAAATTCTGGTTTTGGTTTGCGTAAGTGGCTGGCTGACAAATTTATGTTTACGAGTTTGTCACTAACTAATACGCTCTACGCCACCCTTTATACTATGCCTTGGCTGCGTCTGTTGGGGGCGAAAGTCGGGCCGAGATCAGAAGTTTCGACTGTATCGCAGATTGATCCAGACTTGCTGAGATTGGGTAGTGAAAGTTTTGTGGCTGACTTTGCTACGATTGGTGCGGCTAAATATTACAATGGCTTCTTTGCCTTGGGAGCTACTGAAATTGGTAGTCGTTCCTTTGTGGGTAACGCTGCTTTAGTCCCTAGCAGCACATATCTTGGGGATCATAGCTTAATTGGGGTGTTGTCTGTACCTCCTAATCAACCAGTATCTTCTGGTTCATCATGGCTTGGTTCACCAGCAATTTTCCTTCCACGTCGTCAGCAAGATGAGTGTTTTGATGAAAGAGTGACTTTCCGTCCACCTCTAAAACTGGTTTTTGGTCGTCTTGCTATTGAGTTTGTGCGGATTGTTTTACCACTAACCCTTATATATGTGCTGTTCATTGAGAATCTTGTCGGGTTAGCTTGGTTGACATCAAAAGTATCAACACCAATGCTGATAGTTTTGTCACCAGGACTATTTATAGCCTCTTCGTTTTTGGTAACTCTTTTCGTGGCGATATTGAAATGGATAGTAGTTGGACGCTATCGACCGCGTGTAGAGCCTTTGTGGTCTATCTTTGTGCGTCGTACAGAGTTTATTACTGGCTTATATGAAACTGTCGCTGTACCATTTTTACTCAGATGGTTTACTGGGACACCATTGTTAGCACCGCTTTTAGGTTTATTTGGGGCAAAAATCGGTCGCCGAGTTTACATGGAGACTACGTATTTAACCGAGTTTGATTTAGTGCGGGTTGCTGATGATGCGGCGATCGCTAATTTGGTATCTCTGCAAACTCATTTGTTTGAAGACCGCGTGATGAAAATGTCCAAATTAAGAATCGGTCGTGGTTGTAGTGTTGGGCCTCGTTCTGTAGTTCTATATGACTCGGAAATGGAAGCTGGAGCAAAATTAGATGCTTTATCTCTAGTGATGAAAGGTGAAATGCTACCATTTCAAAGCCATTGGCAAGGTATTCCATCTCGCGCAGTTAACTAAGGCTGACTCACTTTTATAAATGAAGTAGAGACGTTGCACGCAACGTCTCTACTTTTCTGTGGGGTGTGTGACACTGCAAAATTATTTGAACTTATACCAATTTAATGTGAAGTTGCACATATTTCGATCCCCCTAAATCCACGCCACTTGCTACAACGGAGGGAACCTCCGCAACGCAGTGGCTCCCCTTAAAAAGGGGGACTTTGATATATGTTTTTCCGGTTCCCTCCTTTTGAAGGGGATGCTCAAGGGGATCTGATTCTATGCAGCTTCATAAAAAATTGGTATTAGTCATGAAACTTATAGCGTCACACACCAAGCATTGTGATATTTGCATAATTCCTAATTTTTATCAATTTTATCAATGAATCTCTGGCTAAAAATGTTGTAGTTAATCCTCAAAATAGTGCATTTAGTTGTTCTTTATTAAAGAGTATTATGCAGTAGTAGATTAAACCCAGAAATCGATAACCCAATTTTGGTAATGGATGACAATTGCTTTTCCATTACCAATAATTTCTTAAATTAATCACCATCTCATTTTATCCCTCCTCTCTAAAAAAGTTCTGTCAAATTTACAATAATTGACAGGATTTTTCTTAGTTAATTAGTGAGGTAAACGCTACTTTTGATGATTAAAGATTTTTCTTGTCTGGTTATTATTTATCCAGATTAGAGAACCATAGTTTAATTCACTGGATGGCTTGAAAAATTTTACATGAGTGATTCACTAAAATGACATTATTTAAAATGCTGATACCACGCTTATTTTATGGTTTAGCCAGTTTTTCTGTATTTACAATTTTTGAAATTCCTGCAATAGTAGTGGCATCAGAAAATAATGTTAATTACAATCAACCAGAACTTTTGCAAACAGAGATTACACCGCAGGATCTCAAAAACATTGACGAGTTAGTTAGTATCGCTGAACGTAATTCTCCCGACATCTTAGAAGCAAAGGCAGCAAGGGGGTTAAGTCCCTTTAATGATGTGATGAGTGTTAGTTTCTCCGGCACAACATACGGATCATTTAACAATTATGAAGAGTTTTACATTGGTGTTACAGTTAACCCTATTAGGCTCTTAACTGCTACTCAACAATCATCTGTTCTGAAAGCTCGGTTGCTAGAAGAAAAACGCCAAAAAAGAGTAGCTATAGTACAGTATTACGTTGAATACTTGCAAGCACGTCAAGCCGCGAAAATTGCTACCTACCAAATGCAAAAGTTTGCTGATAGTTCACGGGTTGCAAGTGTTAATATCCAAACTCAACTTGGTAATGCAGATTATGTGGCTGCTGTCACAGAAATGTTGAATACAAATACAAGGGAAAGAATCGCTTTAGAGCAATTGGCCGCCAGTGTGGGATTATCGCCACAAGAAGCAAATAGCATTATTAGTAAATAGCAAATTATCAATATATTTTTATTAAAGTTTTCTATCACTCAAAAATAAAATTTATGGAACAACTAATTTCTGTCGTTGAATCTAATCATAATTTTTTAAATCAAAGCAATTCTCATGAACAAAAATTTCCCTTACCTTTTTACCGTCAACTAGGACGAACTGATTTAACAGTGAGTTGCTTGGGTATAGGTGGCGGAGGCGGTATTTCTAGTGAAGATACACTCTATGCTTTTGAGCGAGGAATTAACTACTTCTTCTATTCTAGTGATTTGCATCATTTTATTTATCAAAATATGGCGGATGGATTGCGTCAACTGTGTGGGCGAGGTTCATCAGTGCGGGAAAAAGTGGTGTTAGCGACTGTTACTTATATTAAAAGTCCCGAATCTTTAGTGGGTGTTTTATACGATCAGTTTGAAGAATTAGGGATTGATTATATTGATGTGTTGTTTTGGGGTTGGGTTGGCGATCGCGATGGTGAAGCCATTCGAGATTGCTTTGAACATTCTCCTTATTTGCGGGGGCCAAATACAGGATATCAACAGTTTGTCGAAGAAGCTTTTGGTGTATCTGAACGGCTGAAGAAAATGGGTGCGGTGCGTTATGTCGGTGCGTCTTTTCATAATCTTGATCATGCTCAAGCTTGGTTAAATCATCCTTTTTTAGATGTGGTCATGGTGAGACATAATCCTGCTCATCGCACAGCACAGAAAAAAATATTTGCTAATTTAGATTCACAAGATTTACAACGTTCAGGAATTGTGACGTTTAAATCTATGGGTGAACATATAATACCACCGCCAAGCTTACCTGAGTGGTGTTGGTGGCCTAATATACCAGATTTTTACCGTTATTCCTTATCACAAAATTGTGTAGATGTTGCCTTAATGGGGGTGACAAATAGACAAGAAATTGATGAAGCGATCTCCGCAGTAGAAAAAGGTAGACTATCTCCAGCAGAGATTGAGCAGATTAATCTCTTTGGTGATATGGTGCGTTACGGATTAGATTTTAATCAAATACATCCATTTCAAAAGGTTAAACTCCTGCGACAACCTCAAACTTAGTCAATTAAATAAATTAGAAAAACATCCTAGATTTAATTAATAAATCTAGGATGTTTTTATTTAAATATTATTTGTTGAATAGGGCTAAATATTAAGTAGTGAATAATAAAAATCCGTGATTAACAACTTGATTTAATCAACCTATTATAAAAGTAATCAGACACAACAACAACTCCACTGTTGAGTTAGGTTGACTGAGGTAAAAACAATTCAACATAGAATCAATTATGACTACCAACTCTGAAGAATTTAACCCAACCACATTGGAAGATCGCATTATTGCTAAAGCAATGGAAGACTCTGCTTACAAGCAACGTTTGTTAAGTGATGCTAAAGCAGTAGTAGAAGAAGAATTGGGTGAGAAATTAGGTGACGATGTCACAATTCAAGTATTGCAACAAAGTGCTAATCATCTTTATCTAGTGCTACCAATAGATATTGATCAACTAGTTCGTGAAGGCATCATTAGCCAAGAAGAATTAGAAGCAGTAGCAGGTGGTGGTGTTGTCAGCCGATTGAGCGCGAAAATTAGTATTCACCCAGGAAATGTGAATGGACAGACACGAAATTTTAAAAATATTGAAGCCTCTTTAAAGAGTGCTGTGGCTGCCCTAACTCTTGGTGTTTTAAGCCAAAGACACACCACAAGACCTAAATAAGTGCAAGCAAGAAAATAGTAATTTTCAAGATTGAATATTTCCCACAAGCAAATTCACTAAACTGCAACCATGACTATAAACTCTGAAGAATTCACCCCAAGCACCTTAGAAGAGCGTATTATTGCTAAAGCAATAGAAGACCCTGCTTACAAGCAACGTTTGTTAAATGATGCTAAAGCAGTAGTAGAAGAAGAATTGGGTGAGAAATTAAGTGACGATGTCACAATTCAAGTATTGCAACAAAGTGCTAATCATCTTTATCTAGTGCTACCAACAGATTTGGATCAACTAGTCCGCGAAGGCATCATTACCCAAGAAGAATTAGAAGCAGTAGCCGGCGGCTTACGCATAAGAATTACTAAACCTGGAAACGTAAAAAGTAAGTCAGAGCTTTTACAAAGTGTCTCAGGTATTAGTGCGACAATCTCATCTGTAATTGGTTCAATTTACTATAACGTCAAGTCTCGCAAAGGTTAAGATAACCTTTTTCATCGAAATCATTCAAATGCCTAAGAATGGAGTACATAGCTAGGTATTCAAAGCTATCACACTGGTTTAAATACTCTATGAAACTATGTACTCCACTTCATTGAGACTTGGTATAAGTTAGAACAATTCATCAAACTGTTCTCTAAATTCATCATCCATCATGACTACAAATTCTGAAGGATTGAGTCCTGAAAGTTTGCAAGAACTTATCATTGCAAAAGCAATAGAAGATCCCGCCTATAAACAACGCTTATTAAGTGATGCTAGAGCGGTTTTAGCAGAAGAATTAGGTGCTGACTTACCAGAAAATTTATCAGTTGAGGTTTTACAACAGAGTCCCAAACAACTCTATTTAGTATTACCAATTGATATTGATGAACTGGTGCGTGATGGAATTATTTCTCAGCCAGAACTAGAGGCTGTTGCAGGGGCATCAATATCCTTTGTATCAAAATTGATTGCCAGCACAGCTGCTCAAGTTTCTGTTTTTGCAGGTATAGAACATACCCTGAAAAAGTGGCAACAAAGACGAAAGTAAATATCATTCCTGAATTACAAGTTGCTATTTATAACTTGTAAAAGAATGATAACAAAAACAATTAAACTTCAATCAATACTGGAGAATTAACCATGTCTATCAATTCTGAAACCATCAACGCTTTAGAAATTCAAGAACGTATCATTGCTAAGGCAATGGAAGACTCTGCTTATAAACAACGTTTGTTGAACAACCCTAAAGCAGTATTGCAAGAAGAATTAGGTGAACAATTACCTGCAAATTTGACAATTGAAGTTCTACAACAAACTCCAAAAGAACTTTATTTAGTATTGCCAGTCGATATCGATCAATTTGTTGATGATGAGGCAATTGCTGAGGAAGAGTTGGAGGCTGTAGCAGGAGGATTTATCTTCACAGCCGTTGTAGCTGCAAGTCCTTATGCTGTTAAGCAATCTCCAAAAGTTTCCAGAGCAATAAGTAAAATTTTTAAATAAAAGTTTCCTTAACAGGATTAAGGCAACAAAGGAATGTCTATGATGGGGAATTGAAACCCCCATCAAGACTTACCGCCTGTAGCCGAGTAACTATTGGAGGGTAAATCATGAGTAGCAATCATCAAGAATTTGACGTAGAAGAATTTAAGAATAGCTTAATTGCTAAGGCAATGGAAGATCCTGCATATAAAGAACGCTTGTTAAGTGATGCGAAAGCAGTTGTAGAAAAAGAACTAGGGACAAATTTACCTTCAGGTGTGACTATTGAGGTTGTACAACAGAGTTCAAATCAACTTTATCTATTGTTACCACCAGAGGTTGATGAAAATATTAGCGATGAAGAATTAGAGGCTGTCACTGGAGGAGGTGGATATATAAAATTTGTGAAAAAGACAGTGAAAAAAGTTGTTGAACCTTGGACTTAGATTATTTAGCGTAGCCAAAGTTTAATATACCCTAAATCTTCATAAAAATGGCGTTGGGAGGGATGAATAACTACTTCATCCCTCAAATAGATTTTCACACCTTAACTCTCATCTAAATTTCATCTGACTACTGTGCATTTTTATACACAACAGTTCAACTAATTCTATAAACAAGTAAAAACACTTTTGATGCTGGAATAAAGCAAGTAATGTATTGACTTGAATTAGACTTAATTAGTCTTTTGCAATGTGTTCAGATTTGTTAATCACTTTCTAGAACGTTTTTAATATCTTATGGAATTTACTCAAGAACAATTAATTAGCATTGTAGAAAAATCTAGTACATTATCGGAGCGTCTTAGCTCTAATTTTGTAGTTAGTCAGCTAAAAAACTTAGATGATTTAGTAAATAGCAAATTAGAAAAGTGGCGCGAAGCTGTTGCTAATGGGGACAATCAAAAATTTGAAAATCGCCTAGCCTGGGATGGGTTGACTTTAGAAGATGCGCGTCGTGCTGTTGCGCCTGTATCTTTGGTTGATCGAGTTAATTTACCTGCTTGGACTAAAACATTAAATGAAGGTGTGAAAGCTGCTGATGTTGCATTTTCACAAGGTATAGAGTATCTCTGCGTTGATTCTGAAGAATTAATTCCCTTTGAAGAAATATTTTTACCATTTGTTTATATAGCTAGACAAAAATTAACTGCACGCGCCGGACAAAATTATCACCAACTTTCAGAAAATGCGCATGGGTTATTAGAGCGGAGATTGTTGATTACTTTTTCTGAGATGGCTGCTCACGCTATGGAGTTAAAATTTTCTAGTTTTCGTGCAACTAGACAATCTGCTCTTGCTTATATACTAAGACAGTCGGATGATAATGTGAAGCGCGATCGCTATACAGAATTTATCCAACAAATGCTCAATCAGGATGGACTCATTACCTTTTTCTTAGAATATCCTGTGATAGCTAGGCTGTTAGCTATCACCATTGATTTTTGGGTTGATGCTATTGGCGAATTTTTATCACACTTAGCCGCAGATTACAGCGAAATTCAGCAATTATTCCAGCCTGATGCAGATTTAGGACAGGTTGTAGAAATTAAATCTAATCTTTCCGATCCTCATAACGATCATCACACCGTCATAATTCTTACCTTTGCTTCTGGCTTAAAATTAGTCTATAAACCAAAGGGTTTACATATAGATGAAGCCTATTTCAATTTCCTATCTTGGTTTAACCAACAAGAAGCTGATTTAGCATTTAAGTGTTTAAAAATATTAAATCGCTCCAATCATGGTTGGGTTGAGTTTGTCGAATATTCACCTTGCGAAGATGAGCAGGCAATCAAGCGATTTTATCAGAGGACTGGAGTTTTATTAGGTTTATTATATATTCTAAAAGGTAATGATTGTCATCTTGAGAACCTTATAGCTTGTGGTGAGCATCCAGTTGTGATTGATTTAGAAACGATCATGCACCCTACAGTCAAGGAGGAAGAAGATACTAATCAATCTTTTAATGCTGTGGAATTGGCTTTGAAATTTATTGTACAGGATTCCGTTTTGCAGACTCATTTACTACCTCAATGGCACGTAGTATTTGGTGGTAAATTAGTTTGTGATTTCAGTCCATTAGTGGTAACTGATGTCGAAAATAGTCAATATGATGCACCTATTTTTCTCGATATTAACACTGACAAAATGCACCTGAAGTATGAAGAAATCTCCATTAATTTAGATGGAAAGCATCTGCCTCAATTGGGAGATTTACAAATCTCTCCAGACAATTATGTAGAAGATTTAATCATGGGATTTCAAAAAATATATTCTCTCATGATTGCACAACAAAAATTTTTATTGAGTGATTATAGCCCATTATTGAACTTTCATCATCAGCGAATTCGGTTCTTGTTTCGAGGTACTCAGACTTATGCCTCTGTATTAAGTAATGCTCAAAGAGCCGAATATTTAAAAGATGGAGTTGACCGCAATATAAAACTTGAGCTTCTTAGTCGAGCGTATATTTCTGAGCAAAATAAACCTTTATTTTGGCCATTGCTAGAACAAGAATTGCAAGCAGCATTACAGATGGATATTCCATACTTTAGTGCAATTACAGATAGTGAACAGATATTTTCTGGATTGTCATCTGTGCCATTTGCAGATTGTCTTATGTCTACTTTTCCACAGGTAATAGCTCGAATTAATGAACTTAGTGATAATGATTTAAGCAGACAAATAGAAGTGATTCGTGGGGCTTTTAATAGTAGTATTGTTAACCCTTTAGAAGAGAGTTTTGCTGCTAGTGTTGAAACACCACAAGCAACTGCGCTTAATCTGACAACCTTGAGCCAAGAAGAAGGTTTAAAACAGGCGATCGCCATTGCTGAAAAAATTCAATCACAGGCATTTTCTACTGAGAATGATGCTGCTTGGATTGGTTTGGAATACGTTGCGAAATTCCGCAGGTTTCAGTTAAAGGCTCTTGGGAATCATTTATATGATGGCAGTTGTGGAGTAGCTTTATTCTTAGCCGCATTATGGTCAGTTACCAAAGACGAACAATATCGTCATTTCGCGCTTAAGGGATTGCAACCATTACGGCAAAATTTACGTAATTTCAACTTAGATGATTCCACAGAATTAAATGAAAATATAGATGTTGGTATCTGCACAGGATTAGGCTCACTTATCTATGGATTAGTGCAGATTGGTAATTTGCTAAATGAACCGAATTTGTTAGATGATGCCCAAAAATTTGCCAGTTTAATCACACCAGAAGTCATTAGCAAAGACCAAGATTTAAATATTAGTTCAGGTTCGGCGGGTGCTTTGTTAGCATTCCTCGCCTTCCACAAAGTTACAGGGGAACAAAGATATTTAGAACAGGCTGTTAGCTGTGGAAATCATCTATTACAGCAGGGAATCACCAGTGATGTAGGGATAACAGCTTGGAATACCGCAGAAAAGAAACTGTCACCAGGGTTTGCCTATGGTGCGGCTGGTATTGCCTATGCTTTGTTGAGATTATATGATATCACTCTGGATGGTAATTTCTTGTTAGGTGCAAAAGAGGCGATCGCCTATGAACGTAGTCTTTTGCTTGCCGAAACCAACAATCAAAATCATTCATTTCCCCTTGGTTGGAGTCATGGTACTGCGGGTATTGTGTTAGCTCGTTTGGGTAGTTTGACAATACTTGATGATGAAGAAATTTGTCAAGAAATTACAAGTAGTTTAAATAGCATCCAGAACAGTAACTTAAATTTAGTTGACAGACTCTCTTGTGGTAACTTTGGTATTGTTGATGTTCTCCTCGAAGCTGCTACTAGGCTTTCAGATCCGGATTTATTAGCAGATGCCCAAAAACTAGCTGCATCTATTGTCAACAAAGCTAACGAAACTGGTCATTTCTATTTGTTCTCTCCACATCACCAAGATATGTATAATCCTGGTTTGTTCAATGGTATGGCTGGAATTGGCTATGAATTATTAAGACTGAGTTATCCTAAGTTATTACCTGCTATTTTGCTGTTTGATTAAATTGAGCCGCTTATTGATCCGAGCGAGATACGGATACCGTTCGTTACTTCCCCAAACAGATAAACTGACCTAAATGAGAACTTTCTGAGCAGTTGTATTGAATTCACGTTCGTTTCTTGGCGAAAGTGGGTAACTTGAGTAAGTCAGGACTGACGCACAAAAATTATCTGTGGAGATTGGGTGTAAGGGTGAAAGGGTTTGGGGTGTAAGGATTTTGAATCAGTACACCCCTATACCCTCGCCAAAACCCTTGATTTTTAGTTTTGATGCGTAAGTCCTATAAGTAACATACGGAAATGAATACATGCTCATGTTACTGTTTAAGGTTGGCAATGAACGATATGCGATCGCATCTCAAGAGGTTGTGGAAGTTATACCATTGGTTATTCTCAAAAACTTGCCACACACACCAAAATATCTAGCTGGTGTATTTAACTACCGTGGTTTTGTTGTACCAGTTGTTGATTTATGTCAATTGATGCAGGGTAAAAGCTGTGGCGATAACTGGAGTACGCGAATTATATTAGTTAACTATTGTCGAGATAATCATACTCAACATATTTTGGGTTTGATGGCAGAACAAGTAGTGGAAACATTGCACAAATCTCAAACTGAATTTATTGATGCTCATATTCAGATAGATACAGCACCATATTTGGGCAAAATGATTGTAGATGAACGCGGAATGATTTATTGCCTTGATATTCAATCCTTGTTATCGGAAACAGAGCAAATAAATTTCTTATCGGAAAATCTTTTAAATAGAGTTTAGGGCTTCGATGTTAGGGACGAGAATGTGTATGAATATTTTGTTTAATTAGTTAGTATTAACTGATTTCTGAATAAAAAACACTAATCTCTAGCCTCTAGCCCCTAGCCTCCAGTCTGATGTAATTTAAAGACAGTCATAATGGTGCAATCTGTCATTGAAGCTTTACTGAGAAGCAAAATTGGTTTAGATGTTAACTCAATTGGTTCTGGTGCGATCGCT
This sequence comes from Aulosira sp. FACHB-615, assembly GCF_014698045.1. GTDB lineage: Bacteria > Cyanobacteriota > Cyanobacteriia > Cyanobacteriales > Nostocaceae > Nostoc_B. The sequence goes on along the minus strand of NZ_JACJSE010000011.1, from coordinate 56,360 downwards.
AGTGCGATTTATCAACGAATGGCAGATTGCGGTATATCAGAGATGTCTAGCTATTGGGGATATTTACAAGATTCTCCCCAAGAATGGGAAGCATTAATTGAGAATGTGATTATTCCAGAAACTTGGTTTTTTCGGGAACCAGAATCATTTGCGCTGCTCAAAAGCTATGTATTATCAGAATGGTTGCCTAAAAAACCGCAAGGTGTGTTGCGGGTTTTAAGTGTACCTTGCGCCACTGGTGAAGAACCATATTCGATTGCGATCGCGTTATTAGAAGCTGGGTTAACATCTACTCAATTTCACATTGATGCTGTTGATATTAGTAAACAATGTTTGTTAAAAGCCCAAACAGCAATTTATGATAAACACTCATTTCGTGGTCATAATTTTACTGCTCAAGCAAATTATTTTAAATTAATTGATTCTAAATATTATTTGCAATCATCAATCAAAAATTTGGTAAGGTTTATCAACGGTAATTTAGCCGATACTAATTTTAGTGTCTATCAACAAAAATATGATATAGTTTTTTGCCGCAATTTATTAATCTATTTTGACAGTAAGACTAGAGAACAAACCATTCGCATTCTCGAAAATTTACTTGCTAAAGAAGGTTTATTATTTGTTGCGTCTGCCGAAGCTACATTACTCATGAAGACTCAATTAGTCGCTGTCCGTCAATCTTCAGCGATCGCTTATCAAAAATTGAGTCATCACCAAGATTTGATAACTACACAAAAATCATCTGAATTGACTATTCACAACAAGGTAGAAATTGCGTCACCCCAAGATATATCTGTAAATCATTCTAATAGTAATTTATTCGATTTAGCTAAACTTGCAGCTAATCAAGGTCGCTTAGAAGATGCAATTCAACTATGTAAAGAATACCTCAAGCAAAATCAAATCAATGCCGAAGCTTATGTTTTGCTTGGTGAAGTACAGCAAGCAATGGGACAAAACGAACAAGCTGGAGAATCTTTTCGTAAAGCAATTTATCTGCAACCTAATCATGAAGCAGGATTGACTCATTTAGCCTTACTCAAAGAACAGCAGGGAGATAAAACCAGTGCTGATTTACTTTGGCAACGCATCTACAGATTACAGTTTTGATATGTGAATAATCGAGACAAGGGCGACAAGGGTGACGGGGTAGACAAAGTAGACAAGGTAGAGGTGTTTGTAATTAATTTAGGATTTTTTCACTTATTTACAACCCCTAGCACAGTATGGCGTAAATAAACAGACCATAAGAAATTACTAAAAGGCTTGTGATGTCGTTATTATTTCTTTTTACTTTTGCCGTTTTACTTTTGCCTTGTTGTACTAGCCCCTAACCTCTAGCCTCTCTTATCGAGCTTCAATTACAAAAAATTCACACTTGTTTAATTAAGTTAATAACATTAGAGAAAATTTAAATAACTGAATTGTTAGTTTGCTTTTTTGTTGGGGAACCTTAGTATTTGTAAGCTTTGATCAGATAACTCAAGAATAAAAATGCTAGATAATTGGAAACTTAAAGATAGAACTTTGTTAGGATTTGCTATCCCGACAATTTTAATATTTGTTTTTAGTGTGATAGTTTATGCCACTAGTAGTCAGACCAGGATTATTTATAAACAAGTGGGAATGTCAAACGAAGCCATTATAGGGACAAATAATATGGCCTTGAGTCTGGCAAACATGAATCTGGCAATTCGGCGATATTTATATAATCCGAAAAAATATCAAGATGCGTTGGAAAGATATGCTTTTTTTAATCAAAGGTTTCAAGAAGGATTGAATATTGCTTCTAAGGTTGCTGAAGATAAATTTCAGGAAGAAAGATTAAAAACAATGCAGAATATGTTCAATGAATTTGAAATGTTGGTTAAAGATACGATCACAACACCAAATTTTGAGAACAATAGATTTTTAATTGAGCAATATCTAGAAAAATCTGGTGATATGAGCTATAAATTCCGTCAAATTCATGAGGAGTTTGCTAGTCACCAAAAAGAAATTATGAGCAACCGGATTGAAGGGACAAAAGTGATGCTCAACTTGATGAGTTTATTAGCGGTGTTAGTAACAATATTAACTATAGCGATCGCATTTTTTGTCACTTCCATCATTTCTCGGTCTTTGGGTAGTCGAGTTTCTCAGGTTGTAGATGTCGCCGAGCAGATTTCTGCTGGTGATTTCACTTTATCTTTGCCTGAGAGCGAATTGAAGACCAAAGATGAAATTGGTCAAATCATGGCATCTTTTCAGATTATGTTGCAAAAGTTGAGTACCTTGATTCGTCAAGTCCAAAGTTCAGGTATTCAAGTCACAACCTCAGCCACCCTGGTAGGTGCTGCGGGTACACAGTTAGAAACAACACTCACAGAACAAGTAGCATCAACAAACCAAGTCACAGCCACAGCCAAAGAAATCGCCGCCACCTCCAAAGAACTAGCACACACAATGGAACAAGTGGTCACAATGTCCCAAGCGACAACCACAGCCGCGAACATCAGTCAAACAGACTTGCAGCGCATGGAAACAAGTATGCGTCAATTAGCAACAGCCACAAACACCATCGCCACGCGACTAGGGATTATTAGCGAAAAAGCTAACAACATTAATAATATTGTCTTAACAATTACCAAAGTTGCCGACCAAACTAACTTACTCTCGTTAAACGCTGCCATTGAAGCAGAAAAAGCTGGAGAGTATGGTTTAGGGTTTGCGGTAGTAGCCAGAGAAATTCGCCGATTAGCAGACCAAACCGCAGTCGCCACATTAGATATTGAACAGATGGTCAAACAAATGCAATCTTCGGTGTCAACAGGGGTGATGGAAATGGATAAATTTGCGGCGGAAGTCGGGCGGAGTGTGGCAGATGTCAGCCATATTAGTAGCCAAGTTGGGCAGATTATTCAGCAGGTGCAAGACTTAAACCCACGTTTTGCGGCGGTGAATCAGGGAATGGAAATGCAGTCATTAGGAGCGCAACAAATTAGTGATGCAATGGTGCAGTTAAGCAGTACCTCAATTCAAACTGCCGATTCTCTGCGAGAAATTAATCAGGCGCTTGCCCAACTTAATCAAGTCGCTCGTGGTTTACGCCAAGAAGTTTCTGTGTTTAAAGTTAATAGCAATGCTGTAGTACCGACTTTATCGTAATTTCAAAATAATTATCCTCGAATTACGGATGCCAATTTCCCGCAACAAAGGCTATTAATGGCTAATTAACCGAGGTTTAGCTGTTGTAGTGGAATTAAATGCTTAAATTATGAATTTTCTGATTGATTAGTTATTAATTTCTATTTCTAGAATAACAAATAATCACAAAGGAAAATAAGATGCCGCGAGGTATAAAAATCAATCATTTTATCATGGGTGGATGTACGCTTATTGTTGGGTTAACAGGGATTGCCAGCTATATTTCTAACTCAAATACTAATTTACTTATAGCATCGAATAATTGGGTGAATCAAACTTATGCCATCAAATCTCAGTTAAAGGAACTGGAAAAATTTTTACTTGATGCTGAAACAGGTCAGAGGGGCTTCATTATTACTAAAGAAGAAAGATATTTGGAACCATATAAATTAGCTCAATTCAAGTTAAAAGATACTTTTATTCAAGTCAGAAGCAAAATTTTAGATAATTCACGACAAGTTAAAACTCTTGGGGAAATTGAACAATTAAGCCAAGCAAAAATGGCTGAACTAGAAACAACTATTAAAATGCGGCGACTTGGGCAGGAAAAAGAATTATTGGCTCTGATTTTATCCGATCAAGGTAAAAATTTGATGGATGACATCAGACTCAAAATGAATGAGATGTTAGCGGTGGTAGACCAAAGTTTAGTCGAAAGACAAAAGCAAGCTAGTCAAATTCAACGTGTTGCTGTCTTGGTGAATTGGGGAACTTTTTTGGGGATTGTGATTGTGACGATCGCTGTTTGTTTGGCAATTATCTTAATTCCTAGTCGGGAGTTGGCGCGGTCTTTGCAAACAGCTTTTCATTTAGCTGACAAAGTAGCGGCGGGAGATTTTACCAGTAATGTAGAAATCACTGCCAATCATGAGATTAATAAGCTAATGGCAGCACTCCAAACAATGAAACAGAAATTGAGTACCTTGATTCGCCAAGTCCAAGGTTCAGGTATTCAAGTCACAACCTCAGCCACACAAATAGCCGCAGCCGGCAAACAATTGGAAACAACACTCACAGAACAAGTAGCATCAACAAACCAAGTCACAGCCACAGCCAAAGAAATCGCCGCCACCTCCAAAGAACTAGCGCACACAATGGAACAAGTGGTCACAATGTCCCAAGCGACAACCACAGCCGCTAACATCAGTCAAACAGACTTGCAGCGCATGGAAACAAGTATGCGTCAGTTAGCGACAGCCACAAACACCATCGCCACGAGACTAGGGATTATTAGCGAAAAAGCTAACAACATTAATAATATTGTCTTAACAATTACTAAAGTCGCCGACCAAACGAACTTGCTCTCGTTAAATGCTGCCATTGAAGCAGAAAAAGCTGGAGAATATGGTTTAGGGTTTGCGGTAGTAGCTAGAGAAATTCGCCGATTAGCAGACCAAACCGCAGTCGCCACATTAGATATTGAACAGATGGTCAAACAAATGCAATCTTCGGTGTCAACAGGGGTGATGGAAATGGATAAATTTGCGGCGGAAGTCGGGCGGAGTGTGGCAGATGTCAGCCATATTAGTAGCCAAGTTGGGCAGATTATTCAGCAGGTGCAAGACTTAAATCCCCATTTTGCGGCGGTGAATCAGGGAATGGAAATGCAGTCATTAGGAGCGCAACAAATTAGTGATGCAATGGTGCAGTTAAGCAGTACCTCAATTCAAACTGCCGATTCTCTGCGAGAAATTAATCAGGCGCTTGCCCAACTTAATCAAGTCGCTCGTGGTTTACGCCAAGAAGTTTCTGTGTTTAAAGTCAAAAGTGATGATTTTTCATCCTTCACCCCAGTTGATGTAGCAGCTTAATCAAGAGATATGACCATTGACTTATGACCACTCAAGTAGAAAGTTGTTGGAATGTAATTGGCATTGAGGGCGATCGCACTTGTGCGGAATTATCTACACATATTCATTGTCGCAACTGTCCGGTTTATTCGGCGGCTGGTCGCTGTTTACTAGAACGCCCAACACCAGAAAAATATCGTCATGAGTGGACACAATTCATTGCGGAATCTCCCGCCCAGAAAAAACCGCATCTACCTACCTACGCGGTGCGAACCAGCGAAACTCTAACAGTAGTAATTTTTCGGTTGCATCAAGAATGGTTGGCACTGCCGGCACAGGTGTTTAAAGAAACCACACCTCCGAGTGTGATTCATACCCTACCCCATCGCCACAACCAAGTCTTACGAGGATTAATTAACATTCGGGGTGAATTGCTTTTATGTGTTTCCTTAAGTCATTTGTTAAAAATTGAACCCAGTGAACCACCCCAAGCAAGTCTGAGTCCTGTATCTCATTCCCGAATGGCAGTTATCGAAAAAGCTGGTAATGCTTGGGTGTTTCCGGTGGATGAAATATATGGTGTCCACAGATTTCATCGACGAGAATTGCGTGATGTGTTACGTAATGTCACTCAAACTTATACCAAAGGTTTATTTTCCTGGCAACCTCTGAATCTGCCCACAGTGCGTACTGTCAGTTATTTGGATGATGAATTGTTATTTACCAATTTGGCGAAGAAGGCACAGTAATGAGCGAAAACGCTGACCTCAGTCAGTTATCCTTATTTGATTTGTTCAAAATGGAAGTCACAACTCAGGTTGTGGTGCTGAACAATTGTTTACTGGCGCTGGAAACCAATCCTGATCCCAAATCAGAATTAGCGGCTTTAATGCGGGCTGCCCATTGTATTAAAGGTGCTGCAAGAATTGTCCAACTTGAACCAGCCGTCACCTTAGCCCATGTGATGGAAGATTGTTTTAGTGCGGCACAAGTTGGTAAGGTGAATTTAACGGCAGATGATATTGATGTATTGTTGCAAGGGGTGGATATGTTGCAAAACATCGCCACCAATGCCGAACTACAACCAGGAAACCAGCCGCAGATTCAAGCTTTAGTCAAGGCGATCGCTAATATTTCCACAACTGTGAATATCCCAGCCCAAGATATTATACAGCCCCCGCCCCCACTCGAAGTCCGTCAACCAGAAGCCTTAGTCAGTCCCCAAAACCAAACAGTGCGGGTGAGTACAGATAATCTCAGTCGCTTGATGGGATTAGCCGGGGAAACCATTGTTAGCAGTAAATGGTTAGAGTCATTTACCGAATCATTTGTCCAAGTCAGAACCAATCAAATCGAGTTATTGAAATTAATAGTTAAATTACAAGAATTATTTAGCGATCGCGCCCTAGATCAACATATTCAAGAACATTTAAGTACAGTACATCAAAAAACCAGCGAATGTACCCGTTTAATTAGCGATCGACACACCGAATTAGAATCCTTTGCCCAGCGTTCCGAAAACCTCGCCCATCGTTGGTATCGAGAACTAATTACTACCCGGATGTGTCCCTTTGCCGAGGGCTGGCAAGGGTTTCCGCGCATGGTACGTGACCTAGCCAGACAGTTGGGTAAGCGCGTGAACCTCGAAATCAAGGGTCAGCATACCTTGGTAGATCGGGATATTTTGGAACGCTTAGAAGCTTGCTTAACCCAAATCCTCCGCAATGCTGTTGATCACGGTATAGAATCTCCCCCAGAACGGATAGTTCAAGGTAAACCTGAAGCAGGCACAATTACCATTGAAGTTGTCCATCGGGCGGGGATGTTATTTATCACCATCTCTGATGATGGGAGGGGAATTGATTTGGAGTTTTTGCGTCAAGAAGTTGTCAAAAAACAACTGGTAAACGCAGATATGGCCATGCAATTAACTGAAGCAGAGTTAATGGAGTTTTTGCTATTACCAGGATTTTCCACCACACAAACTATTACCGAAATTTCTGGACGGGGTGTGGGTTTAGATATTGTCCATAATACCGTGCGGGAAGTTGGCGGCACAGTCAGGGCAGTTTCTCAACCAGGAACAGGGATGAGTTTCTATTTGCAGTTACCCCTAACTTTATCTATTGTGCGTACCTTATTAGTAGAGATTGCCGAGGAACCTTACGCCTTTGGGTTAACTCGAATTGATCAAGTTTTGATGTTATCGCCATCAGAAATTGCGCTGTCAGAAAATCGCCCGTTTTTTTGGCTGAATCATCAACCAGTAGAATTGATTTCCGCGCGGCAAGTTTTTGAGTTACCCTTAACTGCGGAAAATCCAGAATTATTAGCAGTGGTGGTGATTAGCGATCGCCTCCATCATTATGGACTAGTTGTTGACCGCTTTATTGGTGAATACACTTTAGTTGTTCGACCTTTAGATTCCAGGCTGGGGAAAATTCCTAACATTAGCGCCGCCGCCCTCATGGATAATGGGAATCCCGTATTGATTATCGATGTCGAAGATTTAGTTCGTTCTATGACCAAGGTGGTTGCTAGTGGTCAACTAAGTCAAGTAAATCAATCAACACAGCAGACCTTGAGTAAAACTCACAAGCGCATATTAGTTGTAGATGATTCAATTACCGTCCGGGAAATGGAACGCAAGCTTTTAGAAAATCACCATTACCAAGTTGATGTCGCCGTCAATGGGATGGATGGTTGGAACGCCCTACGCACTAGCGATTATGATTTAGTAATTACAGATATTGATATGCCCAGGATGAATGGTTTTGAACTCACCAGCCAAATCAAAACCCATCCCCAGTTAAAAAATATCCCCGTGATTATTGTTTCTTACAAAGACCGCCAAGAAGACCGCATTCAAGGCTTAGAAGCAGGTGCAGACTACTATCTCACCAAAAGCAGCTTTCATGATGACACTTTATTACAAGCCGTAATTGACCTGATTGGTCAGGGTTAAGACTCTATGAACAGCATTCACCAACAAGATATAAAAATTTCTCCCACTCCCCACTCCCCACCCCCCATTCCCCACTCCCCACTCCCCACTCCCCACTCCCCACTCCCCACTTTATGAGAATCGCCATTGTCAACGATATGCGGATGATGGTGGAAGCGATGCGGCGAATCTTAGCCACAATCCCGGAGTATGATTTGGCTTGGGTGGCTTACGATGGTGCAGAAGCGGTGAGCAAATGTGCAGTTGATACCCCTGACTTAATTTTGATGGATATTTTGATGCCTTGTATGGATGGAGTGGAAGCCACAAGGCGAATTATGAGTCAGTCACCCTGTGCAATTATTATTGTGACTGCGAGTATTAATCGCTATGCGGGTAAAGTCTTAGAAGCAATGCACTATGGTGCTTTAGATGCCATCAATACACCTGCTGAGGGTAGCACAGGGCTGTTAAACAAAATTCGTACCATCGCTAAATTACTTGGTAAATCTCCCCAGGTGCGAACAGTCAAAAAACTGTCATCTTTGCCGAAATTATCACCACCACTAATTGTCATTGGTGCTTCCACTGGCGGCCCCCAAACATTGGTAAAGATTCTGGGGCAATTTCCGCAAAATTTTGCAGCTGCGATTGTGATTGTGCAGCATTTGGATGCTCAGTTTACTCCAGGTTTTGCCGCTTGGTTAAATGAACAAGTTATCTTACCTGTGGAAATCGCAACTACAGGTTCTAGACCACAACCAGGCAAAATTTTTTTAGCTGGGACAAATCAACATTTAGTGATCACGAGTAACCTGAGTTTTGACTATGCGGAACAACCAGCCAATTGTCTTTATCGTCCATCTATTGATGTTTTATTTCAAAGTGTGGCAAAACATTGGCTAGAGTCAGGAATTGGGGTATTACTAACTGGGATGGGAAGAGATGGCGCTCAAGGTTTGAAGGTTTTACGCGATGCAGGTTGGCATACCATCGCCCAAAATCAGGAAACTTCCATTGTTTATGGAATGCCAAAAGCAGCAGTGGAATTAAAAGCGGCTGTGGAAGTTTTACCAGTTGATGCGATCGCTGCTGCTTGTACCAAGATATTACGGATGTCGGACAATTAAACCCCATTAAATTAATTTGACCACAGTAAATATACGATATTTTTTCTGAAAAAATACTGAATATTCGTGAATTTTGTTAGTTATTTTTGATTAACTAATATCGGTTTAGTTATATCTAAAGCCATATTTACTTTCATATATATTAAGTTATAATAAACTCACAAATTATTAGAAATTTAATAGTTCTTGATTGCTCTCATAATTGGCTACCATCCAATTAATATCCCTATCTTTGACACTAAGGATATCAAATGCTATTACCTAATTTAAATATGCAGTTAGTATCACCAGATTTACTGGAAGAATTAAAATTACCAACCGAAGATGTCAAAATATTGTTAGTTGATGATCAGGCAATATTTGGTGAGGCAATTAATCGCATGATTGCCAAGGAAACCGATATTACTTGTAATTATGTTAGTGAACCATCACAGGCTTTGCAAAGTGCGATCGCACTTGAGCCAACGGTCATTTTGTTAGATTTAATTATGCCCGATATGGATGGCTTAATGCTGTTGCGTTGGTTTCGTTCTCATCCATCAACGCAGGAAGTTCCCATCATTATGTTATCCAGTAAAGAAGAACCAATACTCAAAGCGGAAGCCTTTGCTGCGGGAGCTAACGACTATTTAATTAAATTACCAGATGCGATAGAATTAATTGCCCGTGTTCGTTATCATTCCAAAGCTTTTAATAATTTAAAGGCGCTCTCAACTGCCACAGCAACAGCGAAACTACAAGCACAAGAACTCGAAAATACACTCCATAAATTGCAAGCAACTCAAGTGCAACTTATTCAAACAGAAAAAATGTCTAGTTTAGGCAGAATGGTTGCGGGGTTAGCCCATGAAATTAATAACCCTGTGAGTTTTATTCATGGCAATTTTAATTATCTCAACGAACATATTCACACTATTTTACGGCTAGTTGAAATCTATCAAAAAGAATATCCCGAAGCAGAACAATTGATTCAAGAGAAAATTGGCGATGTAGACTTAGATTTTATTGTAGATGACTTTCAAAAAATTCTCTCTTCTATGAGAGTTGGAACTGACAGAATTAAAGATATTATCCTTTCTTTAAGAAACTTTTCTCGACTCGACCAAGCCGATCAAAAAGCGGTAGATATTCATGAAGGTATTGAAAGTACATTATCTTTACTAAATCATCGTCTCAAGCAAGAAATAGAGATAGTTCAAGAATATTCAACATTACCCCTAGTTGAATGTTATGCAGCCCAATTAAACCAAGTATTTAGCAATATTATTAATAATGCGATTGATAGTTTATTAGAAACTGACAACTCAGCATATCAAAAGCAAATTATTATTAAAACAGAAGTTACAGAATCAGAAACCATCAAAGTTAGAATTATCGATAATGGTTCTGGAATTGCCCCAGAAATTCAAAGTAAAATATTCGACCCCTTCTTTACAACTAAACCTGTAAATAAAGGCACTGGTTTAGGTTTAGCAATTAGCTATCAAATTATCGAAAGTCATCATGGTAATATTTCTGTCAAATCTGAGCCAGATAAGGGAGCAGAGTTTATCATTGAAATTCCAGTCAGAGTGAGCAACAACAGGTGATAGAAAAGTAGGTTGGGTGGAACGAAATGAAACCCAATCGAGTCTTGATAATATTGGTTTCCATTCCTCCACCCAATCTGCACCTTAACGAAGTTTTTCAAAATTGCTGATTGTCGTGAAAATTCCAGCATCAGCAGCAAGATTACCAATATTAATTTGAGTCGGATAACCACGTTGTGGATTGTATGTCACAGTTAATTCCGAGCTTTCACGAATCGCATTTCTAATCAAATTAAAAAGTCTAGGAACGGTGCTATATGGTTTTAATAAACTAGGATTTACTGCCTGACCAGTTGCGGCATTGGTGATAGAAACTGTGATACCGTTGCGTACCTCAATGATTGATGGGCCTCGGAATTCAGGCGCACAAAAACAATTATTAGTTACCGTGTAACGGTAGTTTTTGATGTCTTGGCGATTCCATAATTTCTCATTAATTATTAATTGCTTTAAGTTAGAATTTGGTAATGTTTGTACTACTTGCACAGGAGATGCAGAGAATACCGGAGCATTGAAACTTAAAGATGCTACCAAGATTGCACCAATAGTTATAGGTAAGCGCATATCAATCCCTTATTAAACTCAATTTGAAACTTCAACGTGGCTAGATAAAATTTCTCGTAACTGAAATTTTTCTTAACATTTGCCACATTTTGCACAGATAATAAGTAACTACACAAAATTAATTACAGTCATTGCGAGCGAAGCGAAGCAATCCCAGCCCTTGCGATTGCTTCATTTCGCTTCGCTCCATTCGCAATGACTTTGTGTAATTAATTATGTTTAACTACTTACCAATTTAAAATTAAGAAAGCTAGATATCACAGGGATTTGCGACAGAGATAAATCAGGAAAGTCTTACTGGAGAATTCAGGTCAGGCTTCTTTCCTACTCCCGACTCCCCATTCCCTATTCCCTACCTACACAAATAAATTCAGAAATCAAACCGGATTCCTATATCTTTTGAATGATGATACAAATTGTGCCAATTATTAGCCGTATTGAAGGCTGACAATTGGCACAATTATTATGGAAATATTTGCTAAAGTTAACCAAAAATACCCGTAAAAAAGTCAATAGTTTCCTTCAATGCTTTGATGAATACGTCAATTTCTTCGCGGGTATTATAGAAAGAAAAACTTACCCTTGCGGTTGCTGGTAAACCTAAATAGCGGTGTAATGGTTGGGTGCAGTGGTGTCCAGAACGGATAGCAACGCCTTCTTGATCTAATAATGTAGATAAGTCGTTGGCGTGGATATCTGCGACTGTGAATGCAGCTAACGCGGCTCTCCCTTCTCCATTCGCATCAGGTTTGGGGCCATAAATCCGAATTTGGGGAATTTTCGCTAATTGTTTGAACAAATAAGCAGTTAATTCGGCTTCGTAGGCATGAATTTTATCCATACCTATATTAGTAAGATAATCTATGGCAGCACCGAGGGCGATCGCTTCTCCAATAGCAGGTGTTCCAGCTTCAAATTTATGAGGTAATTCCGCATAAGTAGAATGATCTAAATATACCTCGGCAATCATTTCGCCACCGCCAAAAAATGGTGGCATTGCTTCTAACAATTCCAGCTTGCCATATAAAAAGCCTATGCCAGTGGGGGCGCACATTTTATGTCCTGAAGCCACCAACCAATCACAGCCTATTTCCTGCACATCCACAGGTGTATGAGGCACACTTTGACAAGCATCAACTAAGAATTTCGCGCCGTATCTGTGAGTAATATCAGCAATTTCTTTCACTGGGTTTATACAACCCAAAGTGTTAGAAACATGAACAATTGACACCAGTTTTGTTTTCTCAGAAATCAGTTGTTTAAACTGTTCTAAATCAAATGTTTCTTCTGGTGTTAGTCCAACAAATTTGAGAACTGCACCCGTTTTTTGTGCCACAAATTGCCAAGGCACAATATTACTGTGGTGTTCCATCACCGACAGAATAATTTCATCACCCGGATGTAAATTATTCATCCCCCAGCTATAAGCAACTAAATTAATTGCTTCGCTGGCGTTGCGGGTGTAGACAATTTCTTGACGAGATGCAGCATTAATAAATTTGGCAATTTTATCGCGTGCTGCTTCATAAGCGTCAGTGGCTTTTGCACTCAATGTATGAGCGCCACGATGGACATTAGCATTGTACTGCTCGTAATAATTCCGCAGGGCATTTAAGACAAGCAAGGGTTTTTGCGATGTCGCCGCATTATCGAGATAAACCAAGGGTTTACCATTGACTTCCTGATGTAATATCGGGAAGTCAGCGCGGACTTTATCGGCGAGGGTTTTGGTAGCTGTAAAAGTCATTGGTAATTAGTCAATAGTCATTAGTTATGAGTCATTAGTCATTAGTCAAAGACTTAAAACTAGTGACTGTGTTTAGCAAGATGTCTCTGAGGGAAGCAACAGGAACTTTGTTGATGATTTCGGTAGCGAAGGCGTTAATTAATAAATTCCGCGCTGCACTTTCATCAATTCCTCTGCTTTGTAAGTAGAAGATTTCATCATCTTCTAACTGACTCACAGTTGCACCGTGAGCGCATTTGACGTTATCGGCGGTAATTTCTAATTGGGGCTTGGTATCTACTCGCGCTTTGGAGGATAGCAGTAAATTGCGATTTAACTGGGCTGCGTCAGTTAACTGGGCGGGTTTAGGTACAAATACTTTACCATTGAAGATTGCATGAGCGCGATCGCCAACAATACATTTGTGCAATTGTTCACTTTTACCATAAGGATAATTGAGAGCGATCGCACTATGGGTATCCGCAACTTGCTTACCAGAAATCATCGCCAAACCGTTGAGCGTAGTTTCAGTTTGCTCACCAGTTTGCAAAATCTCCAAATTGTGCCGCGATAACTTTGCGCCTAAACTCAAAGCATTACAGGTATAGCGACTATAACGAGCTTGGTTCACAGCAGTCTTCCCAATGTGAAACGCCTCAGCGCCTTCTCTCTCCACTCTAGTATGATTTACCGCCGCATTCTCACCAACCCAAATTTCTGTAACTGTGTTGGTAAAGTATACTTCCTTGGCGCTCTCTGCGTCTTGGCGGTTCGTAAACTCCTCAACCAAAGTCACCTGCGAACCAGTTTCCGCCACCACCAAACAACGCGGCTGAGAAATAGTCGCCGTCTCCCCAGCAACCGAAATAAACAGCAGATGAATAGGTGTGTCAACCACGACATTTTTACCCACCCATACAACTGCTGCATCCGTTAAACCAGCAGTATTGAGAGCCGTGAATACTTCCAAAGCGCCCTCAGCTTGAGCGAGATATTTGCGGATGCGATCGCCTGCAATTGTTAAACCAGTTAAATTACCAACTAAAATACCATCAGGTAAATTAACAGCAGATAACTCCGGCGCATAAACACCGTTAACAAACACCAACCGATTATCAGTCAGCGATGTTACATTTAACTTCTCTACATTATTAACTGGTTGCGCCTTGCGAAATTCCACACCCCGCAAATCTGACAAATCAGTAAACCGCCATTCTTCCTCGCGGGTTGTGGGGATAGTTGAGTGACGTACCCAATTTGCAGCTTGTTGGCGTAATTCCGCTAACCCGTCCGCTTCAGTTACACTTACTTGATTTAACAACCCAGTCAAATAAGCATCTCTATCCAACAGAGAAGACACCAAACTGACTGCATCTGAGTTAGGAATAGCACTAGGAGAAACTTGAATAGACATTACACACCCACCTCAACCGCACTTTCCTCCAAAATCCAGTCATAACCGCGCGACTCCAATTCCAGAGCCAGTTCCTTACCGCCACTGGTGAGAATTTTGCCGCGTGCCATCACATGAACAAAATCCGGCACAATATAATTGAGCAGACGTTGGTAGTGGGTAATCATAATCGTCGCATTGTCTGGATTAGTCAGTTGATTTACACCATGCGCGACAATTTTTAGCGCATCAATATCTAAACCTGAGTCTGTCTCATCCAAAATTGCCAACTTCGGTTCTAACAGCGCCATTTGGAGAATTTCATTCCGCTTTTTCTCACCACCAGAAAACCCTTCATTGACACTGCGGTTGAGGAAAGCTGCATCCATCTTCACCACATCCAGCTTTTCCTCAATCAAATCATCAAAATCAAATGCGTCTACCTCTTCCAACCCTTGCGCCTTCCGCCGAGAATTGTAAGCCACCCGCAAGAAATCCAAATTACTCACACCAGGAATCTCTAACGGATACTGAAACGCCAAAAACACCCCAGCCCTAGCGCGTTCTTCCGGTTCCATTTCCAATAGGTTCTGCCCTTGGAAAATCACCTCACCGCCAGTCACCGTATACGCCGGATGTCCCGACAACACCTTAGAAAAGGTACTCTTACCAGAACCATTCGGCCCCATGATGGCATGAATTTCACCAGCCCGAACTTCCAAATTTACACCCTTCAGAATCGGCGTACCACCAACCTCAGCCGTCAAATCTCTCACCGACAGCACAACTGCACTATTTTCAATAATCATCTTTTCTCTCTCTTCTCTTTCTTTCTTCGCGCTCTTCGCGCACTTGGCGGTTCGTTTAATTACCCAACACTACCTTCCAACTTCAAACTCAACAACTTATCAGCCTCCACCGCAAACTCCATAGGTAGCTGATTAAACACATCCTTACAGAAGCCGCTAATCATCATCGAAATCGCATCTTCCGCAGAAATGCCACGTTGAGCAAAGAAAAATAGCTGATCTTCCCCAATTTTAGAAGTTGAAGCTTCATGCTCCACTTTCGCCGTATTATTTTGTACTTGAATATAAGGGAAAGTATTGGCGTGGGCATTATCCCCAATTAACATCGAGTCGCACTGAGAATAATTTCTTGCGCCTTCAGCCTTGGGATTTACCTTCACCAAACCGCGATAACTGTTACTAGATTTACCTGCGGAGATTCCTTTAGAAATAATCGTACTGCGAGTATTCTTACCGACGTGAATCATCTTCGTCCCGGTGTCGGCTTGCTGCATATTGTTGGTTAACGCCACCGAGTAAAATTCACCCACAGAATTATCGCCAACTAACACACAGCTAGGATACTTCCAAGTAATTGCAGAACCAGTTTCTACCTGAGTCCAGGAAATCTTAGAATTTACACCTTGACACAAGCCGCGCTTGGTAACAAAGTTGTAAATCCCGCCTTTACCGTTAACATCACCGGCGTACCAGTTCTGCACGGTAGAATATTTAATTTCCGCGTTATCCAAAGCCACAAGTTCCACTACTGCGGCGTGGAGTTGGTTGCTATCGTACATTGGCGCGGTGCAACCTTCCAGGTAAGAAACATAGCTACCTTCTTCAGCCACAATCAAAGTCCGTTCAAATTGTCCCGTATCGCCAGAGTTGATGCGGAAGTAGGTAGACAATTCCATTGGACATTTCACGCCTTTGGGAATGTAGACAAAGGAACCATCGCTGAAAACAGCAGCGTTTAAAGCTGCAAAATAATTGTCAGCAATGGGGACAACACTACCCAAATATTTTTTGATTAACTCTGGGTGTTCCCGCAGTGCTTCAGAAATGGAACAGAAGATAACGCCATCTTTAGCTAATTTTTCTTTGAAGGTTGTAGCTACAGAAACGCTATCAAAAATCGCATCTACGGCGACATTGGCCAGTCGCTTTTGTTCAGACAGGGGAATACCCAGTTTCTCGAAGGTTTCCAGGAGTGTCGGATCTACTTCGTCCAAGCTGTTGAGTTTTTCTTTCTTTTGCTTGGGCGCAGAATAGTAAATGATATCCTGATAATTAATTGGCGGATATTTGACGCTAGGCCATGTTGGTTCTGTCATTTTTAGCCACTGGCGATAGGCTCTCAGACGAAATTCCAGCATGAATTCCGGCTCATTCTTCTTCGCGGAAATCAAGCGGATAACGTCTTCATTGAGTCCACGCGGGATGGTATCGGCTTCAATTTCGGTGACAAAGCCGTACTTGTAAGGTTGGTTAACTAGGGATTTGACAGTGGCACTCATCTGTAATAATCTCTCGTGTTCCGAAATGGGATCTCTTGAAGGATGGAAGACGGGCTGGTTTCTCGCCGATGCCGGTCTCGCTTTACCGAGTGGTTTACACGGCTGTTACAATAAGGATGAAGATTAAAACAACATCCATGTTGTTTAACGTATCTTCATTTTACGCTAGATTAACAACAATGATGTTGTTAAAGTCAAATTTTCTCAAAAAAATTTAGGACGACGATGGCGACTACCCAGCAGTCCTCAACCAAGCAAGAGATTCTCGAATATCTGCTCAAACACTCACAAGCAACTGCTTTTGAGCTTTCCGATGTTTTAAATGTTAGTCCCCAAGCAATTCGTCGCCATCTTAAGGATTTAGAGGCGGAAGAATTGATTGTCTATGCGTCAACGACGCAGGCGGGAATGGGGAGACCACAGCATATTTATCAGTTAAGTCGTCAGGGACGCGATCGCCTGCATCGAACAACAAGCGATCGCTTTGGTGATGGTTACGGCGAATTTGCAGTTTCGCTGTTGGATACCCTAGCGGAAACCGTCGGCCACGACAAAATGAAGACGATTTTACAAAAACAATGGGAACGCAAAGCCCAAGAGTACCGCGATCGCGTCGGTCAAGGTTCGTTAAAAGAGCGAGTGGAAACTTTAGTTCAGTTACGCAAAGCCGAAGGATTCATGGCAGAATATCACTCTGTAGAAGTAAATGATGATCATCCAACTGATAGGGTAGGCGATCGCTTTGTTTTAATAGAACATAATTGTGCAATTTCCAACGTTGCTGAATCTTTTCCTAGCGTTTGTGGTCATGAACTGGAAATGTTTGCGGCTGTACTGCCAGACTGTATAGTAGAACGTACCCACTGGATTATTAACGGTGAACATCGTTGTGGCTATTTAGTCCAAGCTCGCAAGCCAGAACAGAATTAATTTATCAAGTCTGAAGTTTGAAATTTTAAGAAAAATACTTACTCAGCACCAATGGTAGAGGCTAAAAGATAAACAACAGTTAAGCATATAAAACCAAGAGACTGGAAGTCTAGGGCTATAAAAACAAAGCCTTCCTAGCCTATCGGCAACGGCAAAGCTGAACGCAGGCTAATTGTATGATGATTTGGTATAAGATGATTCCAAACTTTATACTTCATAATTCATACTTCATACTTTTCTATGGATTTACCATCTCAGCAACCATCAACACAATTTTTAACCCTGGAAGAGTCAGCACAAGTTGACGGTGCTTTACTATCTTCACCAGAAAAGTTTTTAACAAGATTGACAATTTCATCACAAAAACTCTTGAAACAAATTGCTCAAGAATACAATGTGAATGTTGAAGATTTAACAACAAAGCAAATTATTAGTTGGTTTGAGAAAGATAGCAAAATTAGACGAGAGCAAGGAATTGAAGCTTCATTTTTGAAGTGGTAAATAATTGAGTCAAGTAATTTTGGATTTTAGATTTGCGATTTTGGATTGACCCCGACCACAAGGGTGCGGGGCTTGGGGATTTTGGATTAACGATTTTAGATTTTTACAGACACATGGGGTGGGGCTTGTACCCTAAAGAATCCAAAATCCAAAATCTAAAATTCGGAGGGTAAACTGAATCTGATATTTCTTAAACATTCGTTACCTTAATTGTTTCAGTATGTTTGCGAACTCTTAAAAGTGCTTGGAATGTAGTCAAAAGCTCGGTATACTTCGCAGTGATACCCAGAACTCAATCACTAACCAACTCTGAATGGAGAGTTTATTTACTACTACTGATGTTTTACTGATCACCAAAATTGTCCAAAAAGACCAATCGGCGTTATCTGCTCTCTACGATCGCTATGGCAAAATTATTTATGCGATCGCCTTTAAAAGCCTGAAGTCAGTAGAAGAGAGTGAAGAGGTGGTATTGGATGTTTTCGCTCAAGTGTGGCGAATTGCCGAGCGATACGATACACAAAAAGGTAGAGTGGATACTTGGTTATTTACCATTGCGCGTAGTCGCATCCTTGATCGTCTACGCAAACTGCAACGCACTCACGTATCTACTACCTTTTCTTTGGATACCACAGAAATTCAGCCCCAAGCCGATAACATAGACTTGTTTGAGTCAGTATTTATTTCTGAACGGCGGAGTCGGGTAATCGCAGCCATGAAAAAATTACCAGATGAACAACGACTGGTAATTGAATTAGCATATTATCGAGGATTGACTCAAAGTCAAATTGCAGAGGCAACAGGTGTATCCTTGGGAACAGTCAAAACTAGAATTCGGCTAGGATTAAAAAAGTTACAATCTATTTTTGTCACTGAGGAAGAATTTTAAGTTAGTGTCTTGCCAAATCCATACACGACTTATTTAGTATTAAATTAAACTAGAACTCGATGATACACCGCAATTCTGAAAACCACTGCTTTTGTGAACTAGCTCCCTTGTATGCCCTTGATTTGTTGGATGAACAAGAGCGAAATTGGGTTGAGCAGCAAATAGCAGAGTGTCCAGAATTAGCCGCAGAGTTAGCAGAGTATGAGTTAGCAGTGACGGCAATTCCTTATACTACTCCTACTGTGCCAATGGCGACAGATTTAAAAAATCGCTTGTTTGAGCGTCTGGATTTAGATACTCCAGAACCAACCCCAGCCAAGGAAGCAGTTACACCGCCTGGATTTTTCGCGGTGCGATCGCAAAATTTGAATTGGCAACCACATGATGTCCCTGGTGTGAAAATCGCCATTTTACACATTGATCAAGTCAAGCGCGAAGTCGTCGGATTATTTCACGCTGATCCTGGTATTCATTATCCTTGTCATCGTCATGCCGCCATTGAAGAAATATACATGATTTCCGGGGATTTGGTGGTTGATGATCAGGTTTATGGTGCAGGAGATTACATCCGTTCCGAACCTGGTTCAGTGCATAGCCCCTATACGAATGGTGGTTGTATGTTTTACTTTCATACCTCAATGGATGATGAATATCCTAGTACAACAAGGCAAAAGTAAAAAAGCTCATATCACAAGCCTTTACCTGCGGATATATCCTCAGCGCAGAAAATTTTAGGATATCAGCCACAAGTGTTGCAGCGAGAGGGGTTAACACAAGAATGGCAGTGGGTGAAGGGATTAGATTAAATGAGCAAGATTTGGATGTAATGCGATCGCATTTTAGGAGTAAAAGTCACAAATCTCTGAAAACTCCAGCGATCGCTGTATCTTAGAAGCATTATTCTTAGGTCAGTGAAACTAAGAATATGGCGGTTCTTACTTGCCTATAATACAGTCGGAACCCCACCCCGCATTTGCTAACGCAAACGCTCCCCTCCCCGCAAGCGGGGAGGGGTTGGGGGTGGGGTTGAAATCTACCTCATCCAACCGAGAACCGCTATATCTATGGATACTCAACTAACTAGTAATGAAATTAATGCTGCACGAGAGTTATTAAGCAATTACGCCCCAGCACAGCACGCATTAGATATTTTAGAGAAACACAACGGTAATTGTGATAGTTCTTTTGATGAACTGTGGGTAGAGCAAAATGGTGTGGTAGTAATGCCAGAGGGTAAATCGCTTTGGCAAACAACGCTGAAAGTATTGCGTCAGGAACTCTGCGGTGATGAAGGATTTCGCGGTCAACTCAAGGAGTATACTAAAAATCCCGGTAGTACACCTTTGCTGACAGGGTTGATTGTTTCTTTGGTGGGTGTAGCAACAGCACATGGTTTACCTCTAGACCCTGCGATCGCTACTGTGATTGTGTTGTATATTCTTAAAATCGGACTCAGTATATTTTGCGACCACACCGAACCACCTGCTGGTAATTCTGGCACTCTCCCGCCAGCAAACTAATGTGCTGACATAGGCATCGCCAAATCTCCTTAATACTTTGATTGTGAGTTTTTATCGCCAGAGGTTTATTAAGAGACATCGCCTGAGATAGTTTCCTCAGCAATGTCTCTTGAGTATCAAAAAGATATATAAGTCAACGATTCGTGAGTTGAGTCTACAATATAAAAAAGTAAGTTATCTATGCTATGGAAAAACTCAATACTCAAACGAGAACTACTATAGGACTCATATTTGATTTATGAAAAAAATCAGTACACCCAGATCAGCCGTCTTTCCTACTCCCTACTCCCCATTCCCTACTCCCTGCTTACACAACTAGATTCAGGAATCAAACCGTATTCCTATATACACATTTATATTAAATTATGAATATCTATGAAATATTGGGAGCCAAACGGGAAGAAATTTTGCAAATTGCGGCAAAATATGGAGCTTATAATATAAGAATTTTTGGCTCAGTAGCCCGTCGTGAGGCAGATGTTAACAGCGATGTTGATTTTTTAGTTGAAATGGAACCAGGACGTAGCCTTTTTGATTTGGGTGGATTATTGATGGAGTTACAAGAAATACTTGGTTGTCAAGTTGATGTTGTCACGGAAAAAGGATTGCGATCGCGTATTCGAGAGCGAGTATTAAGTGAGGCAGTTCCTTTGTGAGGGATAATAGTGAAAAGTTGCGCGATATTTTAGAAGCAATCGAACGTATCGAGAAATATGCAGTTCAAGGTCGGGAAGTTTTTGAAGAAAACGAACTAATTCAAACTTGGTTTATTCAACACCTACAAATTATTGGAGAAGCATCGCGTGTATTATCTGCCGATATTCGTGAGCAAAATCCAGGTGTTCCTTGGTCTCAAATGATTGGGATGCGAAACATTTTAACTCATAATTACTTTGAAATCGATTTAGATGTTGTTTGGTTGGTTGTTGAACGGGAATTACCTAACCTTAAGCCTCAAATTGAAGCGATTTTACAAACATTATCTTGAATATTAAATAGACGAAGGATAACGGGAAAGCGATCGCTACTGTGATTGTGTTGTATATTCTGAAAATCGGACTCAATATATTTTGCGACTACACCGAACCACCTGCTGGTAATTCTGGTACTCTCCCGCCAGTAAACTAATTTTTCTGGAAATCTCCTGAGTTATCATCCCACATTTCCATTACCTGTTCAAAAAGCTGCCTCACTTCCTCCAGCGACATCCCCCAAATATCGGACACGGCTGCTAATAAACTCTCATCCTGAGTAACTTGGTAGAAACGGGCAAGATTACAAAGAGAAATTCCTAAACTATGCTGATCATTAAACTCTACCCAAATATGTAAAGCTTGCAGATAATTTGCTTTCGCTGACTCCAGTTTGCCTAATTCTTCTGCAACGTTTCCCAACTGGTGGTAGGTGCTGGCACAACTATAGCGATCGCCATATTCGATAAAAATCTCCAAAGCCTGTTGATAATTGAGCCTTGCCTCTTCAAATTCGCCCAACTCTTTGGCAACACTTCCCAAATTGTGATAGGGTCTGGCACAACTATAGCGATCGCCAAATTCGATTTTTATATCTAAAGCCTGTTGATAATTGCGCCTAGCTTCTTCAAATTCCCGCAATTCTTGGGCAACACTTCCCAACTGGTGGTAGGTGCTGGCACAACCATAGCGACCGCCATATTCGATATTAATATTCAAAGCCTGTTGATAATTGTGCCTTGCCTCTTCAAATTCCCGCAATTGGTGGGTTTGAGAATCTCTAAATCCCGCCCGACAAAACCATATTCTGGCAACGGGAAGCGATATTGACTACCAAAAGTTTCCCAATATTTTTCTTCTTCCTCTGGTGTAAACGAGCGTAAATTAAAATTCACTGTTTGATTGCAATACACCACAGGTAGCAACCAATCTTCTAAATCAATCGACTTAATATAAGCTTTGCGTGATTTATTATTAAACAATTCCCGCCGACTCAAGCGAATCGCTTCAGTGATGGGTTTGTTATTAAATAAATGACGATAAAGCTGTGCCATCATCAACTTAGCCGCCGACACGGTGACAGAATAGCCCATCGCCACTACCATCTGCATTCCCGCCGTCATTAACCGACTTCCCAAGCTGGTTTCCCGGCTATCTTCGTTAGTATTCATAGCCCCGGAAAACCCCACCCCGGCTGCGCCACCCCTCCCCGCAAGCAGGGAGGGGTTAAGAGAGAAAATCTGATTAGCTTCGTCGGCTACGGAGTTGGGTAAAGGCTGAACATTAGCATTATCATTCACCCCCGCCTCGCCTACGGAATTAACCTTAGCCCCCTCATCGCCTGCGGGGAGGGGGTTGGGGGTGGGGTTCTTCACCTGCTTCCCTGACTGACAAGCATTGAGAATACAAACGGGAATTCCCTTCCCTGTCAGCAAATCGGCTAACTCCTGCGCCTCAACTAAATCAACTTTTCCCTGAGTCTCGCCCTCAAAGGCTAAAAACGCCCTCACGCCGTCAAATTTCTGCCAATCATTCCGCCCATAGCGCCCTTGATATAAATAACGCCCTGGTTTTTTGGGTTTTTGTATTTCTTCATACGTCATCAACGCCCCATGACAATCTAAATGAATGACATGGTAATATCCCTCGCCTTTGGCTTCTAAATGATCAGATAAAGCTTGGTAAGTTCCGGGACGCAGTAATTCTATATTCACCCGCAGGTGGCTATTTTCAATCAAATCCAGCAACGGGCGAGAAATTGTCCGATAACCTACGTCCTGTTCTTCATCTGGACGCGCCACCACTACTAATAAATTGATTGTGGGGGAAGTTTGCACATCCGCATAGATGGGTGCTGGTTTGTTACTCTTCCGCACCATCACACAATCTACCGCTAAGGGACGGGGTAAATCTGGGTCACGCAACGCTTCCCAATGCAGTGCTTGAAATTCTGGTGTTTTACCGACAATTTCAATTTGTAATTGACTTAAATTCCTCCGCAAGAGGTCATATTCACTGTAAGCTTTGCGATTAGCAAAAACCTGCTCAAATAACTCTTCGCCATAAGTTTTAATACTAGCTGCTGCTGCTTCTGCCTTCACAGTATCCAACAGGGGAAAAATCAACCATTCCTCAAAATACCACTCTAGTTGTTTTTCTACCTTGGATGAAAAAGGGTCGGTAATTTTTACTGGATACTCGCCTCTCCCATCAAAGCTGAGAATGGCATTAAATCCGCCTTCTGTTGTTGATTCTTCCCGAATTGTGATAGTTGGCATAGTGTAGCTGATGCTATTGGCGCATAGTCTTATGCTACACAACACAATCGTTTTTTTCCGGCACAGTTTGTTTGACATCTCCCCCAACCCCTCTCCGCGTCGGAGAGGGGAGTAAAGAAGTTGATAAAAAACTGATATTAGAAGTGAAAGTCACAAATTTCGGAAAAATCCAGCGATCGCTTGCTATAAATATCAGAAGACTTGACGTGCTTCTAAGTGGGCTGTAATTTCTTGGCGAGTGCGCCAAACAGGACGCAATTCCTGACGAGCAAATAATGGTAGTTGATCGTCAATATGGGGTGAATTTGGTTGTGTAGCATTACCATAACTAGTAAGAGCCTTGGCTTTCACTGGTTGGGAAAACTCTACAGCCGCAACAAAAGAATCACCATTAAATGCTTGAAAGCGTCCATTATCCGCCGGGACAAAATAGACGGTGCGGAAGATACCTTTTCCGCCATCACCACCATTAGCAGGTAAGTCTAAATTGCCATACCGCAATCTAAAAACCTCACCCCAAGGAACATCAAGAGTTCCATAGGTCTGTTCTATTTTTGTCGCTGCATCTACTAAAGCTTTGACTGCACTTTGTGAATCAGCCAAACCATCTGGTGTGCTGAGGGGAGATTTTTCACTCCAAGGAGTACTAAATACTGTATTCAAATCGAGATTATCTACCCAAGCGTTAAATAGTACAGCGCCTCGGCTATTGGCATTCGCTTGGCGATCCCATTTTGTTAGTACTTCCGCAGCGCGGCGTGCTGTTTGATTGTCTTGTTTTTGGGCAGCAGGAATCAAATCATCGAGGATTCTTTCTGCTAGTTCCATTCGTGTCGAATGTTTATAAGTAATCATTTCCTCAAAGGAAATACTCTCATCCTCCGCTAACATTTTGGCAGAACGTTGGGCGCGGAAATCCATTGGCCATTGTGGTGCCATATAAGGTGGATAATTTTCGGCTTTAATAGCGACAGGAAAAGTCGTAGTCCAAGGTGGGTCATTGGCATTTTGCAACCATCCACTAGGCGGGTCTATGACTCTGGGTAAGTCTCGATATGGGTGCATTTTCGTCCAGAGAGTTTTTGAGGTATCACCTGGAATAATGTTTTGCCAGTATGCAAAGTCTCCTTGTTGGCGTACAGGAACCAGACCGTTAAATAGGTGCATAATATGGCCTTCACGGTCGGCATACAGAACAGTAAACATGGGTATTTGCAAGCGTTGTAATGCTTTTTGAAATTGGGTGAAATTTTTGGCGCTTGCCATATCCCACCACTGTTCTAAAATGCCGGGACTGTTTTGACCAACGACACGCAACGCGAGGGTTTTTCCTTCTTTGGCGCTAACTACAGGCCCATGAACCGAACTTTTGACTGTGAAAGTTTGCTTTTGGAAAGAACCATCTTTTTGCTTGATTTTTAAGGGAAAGTTCGTTGTTTCAAAAGGGCGAACTTTGTTATCGAAAAGATAACCATCTTGTTGTAATTTTAGTTCGTAAACATCCCAACCATCATGGGTGTTGACGGTATGCGTCCAACCTAAATTATCGTTGAAGGCGATCGCTAAAACAGGAACACCCACCAATGTTGCCCCATAGGCATCAATTCCAGGGGCAGTAATTTGGGCTTCGTACCATAAAAATAAATCTGCCCAAGGTAGGTGAGGGTTGGCTAATAGCATTGCTTTTCCACTAGCTGACCGTTTTGGTGCGATCGCCCAACCATTAGAACCAGGCGCAGATTTTGTATGATGTATATTACCAACCTGTCCCTGATCGACGACAAAAGTAAACAACATAACTCGCTGTAAATGTGCGAGTACATCTTGTGGTGTAACTGGCAATACTACTTTGACTTCATTGTCAATTAAATCAGGATACTTTTTAGCATAATTATTAATGCCATTGGCAAAAGCCTGGATATAATTCCGAAATGCAGGATTTTGGGCTGTGTACCAAGCATCAGCACGTTTGGGTACACCCATTGTCAAAACCCATTTGTCTGATTCGAGATAATCTTCTCCCCAATATTCTGCGGCTTTGCCTCGTGCTTGTCCGTAGAGACGCAATAGTAAGTTTCCGTGACTTTGCATCTGCGCCCATCCAAAAGCTTGGAAAGCATTTTGAGGATTATTCCCATAAATATGGGGTATACCGTAAGTATCCCACAGAATTTCTGTGGTTTTCGTGACTGAACTAATACTTGGACTACTGACTAATAAAGTCAAAAAAAGACCAATTAGAACAGGTAAGAATCTGCGTGATATTTTTTGCCACTGCATCAGGAACAGTGTTTTTTTTTTAACAAAAGAGAACATTAGAGTTGGATTGTGCGTTGATTCGCCAAACTAATTGAGAGAATTTCTCAATTTCTCAAATACTCTAGTATCTTTTGGAAAAATGATCAATAGCTATTCAAAAATATTCTCAATAAGCTTATGCCCTCAGATTGAACAATTTTTACAGGCTAATGTCATGTCCGGTAAATCAGTTATGGTTCAGCATATCTGTGCAGAAAGACAAAACTCTTTTTCTCCCTGCGTTCTACCATGTATGCACAAGTCAAAAATTTGTAGTATAAAACCCTATCCCGCCTTGAACTAAAGTTCCAAGCTCATAGCCAAAGTCCACAAAGAGTGGACTGTCAGACATTTTGAGTTGAGTCATCTTCAGATGACTTGCGCTATGAGACTCGGAATTCATTCCAAGGCGGGACAGATGGACTTAATCCAGATTTATGTGTACACCGCAGTTCCCTGCACCATTTAGCGTTGCTGATTAGTGGGATGTTTTTTGTTTCGCGCAAAGGCAAGGCAGCGCGTTGGGCGGGTTTCCCGACTTGTAGACGCGCTCTGCGCGGCTTCTCGCAGAGTAGCGACTGCCGCGCAAAGACGCAAAAAATTAATATTTTATTTTTGTTAAACATCTAAATTCATCCCGCATTTATGCAACGCCCACCATTTATGATAAGTCTGTTATCGGATACAATATGACTCAACTCTACTCCTAAACCTTTCGGTCTTTTTGACCTTCATCTCCCAACATTTGCAGTAATTTTCGCGCTACTAACACACTAACTACCCCAGCACCAATTAATTCTACAGCCTGAACAACTTTCTTACCGACATTATGAGAGTCTAAATGGTGATGAAATATCTCTTCATCTAGCCATTCTGTCGTTGCTTTAAAGTCATGAATTGGGGTTGGTAATAGCGTTAAATAAGTACCTTGGCGAATTAAATGTGCGGGTTCTCCTGTAACTTCAAAAACGTTGAATAAATTTGCAGCAGCGTCATTAATGCCTAACTTTAATAGAGTACCTCGGATATTCACTCTAGCTGGTTTGGGGTCTTCTCCTAAAGCGATCGCTTTTAAATTCTGAGCAATACTTGTACCTTGTTGATAAGCAACTTGCGCTGTCGGTGGTAGGGAACTATCTATAACTGCTGCACAATCACCACCAGCAAAAACTTCGGGAAAATTGAGCAATTGCATCGTAGGAGAAACGAAGGGACGGTGATGATGATCACGATGTTCTTTGGGGATGGGTAAATCTTGAATTAGGGGATGGATTGAAGTACCAGCAGTCCAAACTGTTGTATGTGTTGCTAGAGTTTTAATTTCATTATTAGTTTTATATTCAATTGCATAAGGATGAACAGCAGTAGCTTCTGCTTGTGTTAGAATTTCTATAGTTGTGCTACGTTTTTGTAATTCTTTTTCGGCAATTGGACGCAAAGGATAGTTAATATCTCCATCAAGAATGTTGTGACCATGATTGAGCATAATCACTCGAATTTCTTGAGAATTACCACCTAAAGCTTTATACCAATGTGGGAGAAAATCAGCTAAAGTTGCAGCCATTTCCACCCCAGAAGCACCACCACCAACTACAGCTACTGTTAACAGTTTGCGACGTTGTTCTATATCTTTTGTTTGAATAGCTGTTTGTAAACAATCACGTAAATGTTTATCCAGTGCGATCGCATCTGCTTGTGTCCAAAACGGAAAGGCATTTTCTTTAGCACCTGCAACTTGATGATAGCCAGTGACACTACCTAAAGCTAATACTAAGTTACTGTAATTGTAAGAGTTGCCCGAAACTAATTTGACTTCTCGTTGATGTAAATCTATTGACTGCACTGTATCTTGAACAAAGATGACACCACTGCCTTTTAGTAATTCCGAAAAACGCGGTACTACTTGAATAGAATCCATCTCGCCATCAAAATATTCATACAGCAATGGTTTAAAGCAAAATCGCTCATTGCTATCAATTAAAATTACCGAACGCGGATAATGTTGATGAGCTAAATTTAAGGCGGTAAATAATCCTGTAAAACCACCGCCGATAATAATAGTTTGATAAACAGTACTATTCATAAAAATTATAATTTTTACAGATTGATTTTATCTAGTACAAAAAGTCAAAAGGAAAAATAAAGAATAGTCATACCACAAGCCTTTTAGCAATTTCTTATGGTCACTGAGCGTACTTGTACTGAGCGCAGCCGAAGTAGTCGAAGTAGTCGAAGTGTGGTTTATTTATTTGCGCTGACCTGTACTAAAGACATAGTAGAACATCAATTTTGACTCTGAAATACAGCAGTTTTCATCCCAATGAGGTAAATTCATCTAGCCTCTAACCTCTAACCTCTATAAACTTATACTTCACTCAACCCAAAAATACTGTATTGACCAATCAAATAAATAAAAAGAAAGTAATTAAGACTGCGCTCAAAGCAATGGCAAACATAATAGCGTATTCAACTCGACGGCTAAAAAATCCCACAGCCGCAACGAGGGCGATCGCTAGTCCAATAATGCCGATATATTGACCTTTCTGTAAATTTCTGGCTATCAGTGGGTCTTGGTTTGTCCCTGGTGGTGGAGTTTCTTTAATTGCTCTTGGTGGTGGTAATTCTTGTGCTAATAACTTCATAATTTTACCCTTAAAATAGTTTGAATTTTGATTAATGTTAAATAGAGTCATCAGTAAATATTTGAAGAAAAATCAAACTTTAAAAACTATCTTAGGGATGATTATTTATAAAAATGATGAATATACAGCGATTTTGAAGTAAGTGAGGTACACCAGAAGTATTAAGTAATGAGTAATGAGTAATAAGTAAATTTCTGACTCATTACTTTTTTCAATCAGTTGCTGTACCTCATAAATATCGAATCTATGGACAAATTTATCTGCGTCCATCCGCGTGCATCTGCGGTTAATTAAGTCTGACCTTATATGGTTCCTATGATAAAAATTTAGGTGTAGTTGGCTGGCGGAACGGAACCCAACATTCACGCATACTTTGTTGGGTTATGCTATCGCTACACTTAACCTACTATTCTTTTCACTGAACCGTATTGGGTTATAACAGAACAGTAAAAAATATTTGTACTTTTTGTTTAAGCTTATTTAGAAAAATTACTGAGGCTTTTAGACTGGCAAAGTGGCTTGAGAAGCCAGTCCAGCATCATCTTTTCTGTAGAAGGAGCAGTTATATGGAAACGGAAACGACATATCTGGAGCTTTCCGATGGGAAGTCGCACAAGTTCTATGAAGTCACAATCAACGATGTAGAAGTAACAGTACGCTATGGGCGAATTGGTGATTCAGGCAAAACAACTGTCACAACCTATGATAATGCCCAAAAAGCGCAGGCAGAAGTGACAAAACTCGTTAATTCTAAGCTGAAGAAGGGTTATGAACGGGCAAAAAAAGGCGATCGCACCAAGCAACCAATTTCTCGAAGCGATCGCCGTTTGGCTCGATTAAACCATCTCCGGCGCACTGGCTGGAAACCTTTAATTAAACCGACTTTGGATGCACCCTTCGCATCTAAATATCTGGGTAAACCTTGGCTAAGTCCTGGTACAAATTATCCTCATTGTTCTCGTTGTGGAAAATCTCTAGACTTTCATGTGCAACTGAATTTGCAAGAATTACCTGAAAGCTTGCAAGGCAAATTTGGCACTGGACTATTTCAACTATTTTCCTGTTTCTCGTGCTATATACAATTCCCCCAAATTGTGGCAATTCCTGAATCAGCAATGCCAACACCACCAGAGCCGGAAATTAGTGTAGAAGATGTTGCAAACCTCAGTACATGGACACCCTATGTAATTCAAACCAGTGGCATTGATGACTTTCATGGTCGCTATATGCTGCAAATTGTCGGATGGCAACCTTTTGATGACTATCCTTTCTATGAGGAAGCACAGGAAACCTATGGCACAGAATACACTGAATACGAAGAAATGCTAATCTTCCATGTTGATGCACAGGATTGTGAATACTACGAGGAAGACGACCCCGACAGACCGACAGCAATAGATATTCAATTAGCTTGGGATAGAACAGCAGATAAGCTTTCGGGGTGGGGCTACTGGGGACAACAAGTGGAGCATCAGTATTGTCGGATCTGTGGTCAACCCATGCAAATCTTTTATCAATTAGGTCAAGGTATTGAATACGAAGGCAACACTGGATTTGACTATGATAGGGATAATCTCTTGCTGGTGTTTCAGTGTGCCGAACACAAAGATGAATTTAGCTGCTATGGCAGTGCGTTTTAGTCAATAATTTTTTATTGCCTGCTTTTAGGAGATAGTATGGCTGAGAATTTGCCATCGTCAGAAACAGAACTCATTATCTCTCAAACTCAATCTCAGTGGCGTAATGTTTGCAGCACACACCTGGATTTAGAGCAAGCTACAATTGCAATTCAGACATTGTATAAATATGCCGGATTGGCGAAACCAGAAGTCCAGTTTTTTGATAGTCCAGCAGCCGCAAGACAGCAGATTGAACAACAAAGTATGCAATCTGACTGTATGTTAGCGGAGTTATGGGAAGTGTTACGCGAAGATTTGTGGCGATCGCTCTCTCGTAGTTTAGGCACATTACAAACTGAATTAACCCACCGCATCAGAAATCCCCTCTCTGAACTATGGGAAGGCTCTTTTCAACGCATTATATTGGATAGATTAACTGAGGTTTTAGGAGATTTTTTAGGAGATTGTTTATTACCAGAATGGGGTATTTGCTGGGCAGCAATGTTTACAGCAGCACATCAGCTAGGAGTCCCACTGGCACAAGACAAATACAATCTGTTTTGCAACTATATGCAACAGGTAGGTTGGATGTTTCCTTATGAAGGAGTGGCGATCGCAATTTTGCGTCCTCTGATTCGCCGCAATAGTGCAGGGGAAATTCATGGCGAAGGAATTCCGGCAATCGAGTTTCCTGACGGTTATGGTGTCTATGCCTATCGGGGAATTCCTTTGCCAGAGAAGTATGGTAGACTCCACCCAACAAATTGGCGTGCTGAGTGGTTACTAGAACAACGAAATGCAGAACTACGGCGGGTTTTGATTCAAGGCATTGGCTATGAACGGATTTGTCAAGAGTTGCAAGCGAAGGAAGGCGACAACTGGCAAGAATACACCTTGCTGCAAATTGAGTCTGAGGTTGACATTGAACCTATACATTTGCTGAAAATGACTTGTCCCAGTACTGGCTTTATTCATGTATTGCGGGTTCCACCAGATATCAGTTCTGCCCGTGAAGCAATTTGCTGGGTAAATTGGGGGATCGATCCAACTGAGTTTGCTGTTCAAAGCTGATATTTATGCTGGTGCGATCGCCAAATTTGGGATCATCGTGGTCGGGTAGCAGGACTATATCCCTCTTCTGTCACTTTCCGGTTTCTCCTATTAATAAAAAGTTTTAAACATACGCTACATCAATAGATTCAGGTATTTGTCGTTAACATTTAGTCATCTTGTGGAATTTTAATTCAGAAAAAACTGGGCGATCGCCCACTGTATCATACCATTTCACGAAATTACTGATAGAAATCGCTTCCTCTGCAACTCTGCTTCTGGTCGCCGAGCGAAGTCGAGGCGCTACTTGCATATCCGTATCATTTTTAAAGTGAAATGGTATCAGAACTCTAGAATTCAGAAATGATAAAGCTTTTCGGAGAGTGACAGAACAGGGTTATATTAGAAAATAAACGCTCAAACCCTTGTTATATACAAAGTTGAAAACTTAGCTCAGATTTTTATTTTTTCAGAGTGACAGAACAGGGTTAATTACTCAACAAAAAACGAAAGAATGATTTTGGAGGGGGTTTGGGGGACGCAACCGTCCCCCAATCGGGGGATTGGGGGAGAATCCCCCAAATCTTGCTCATTGTCTAATATGGTAGAGCAGAAATTGAGAAATCAAGTCTCATCACCTTAACTGAAGCGTGTTTGACAAACTTCTAGGCGTGAGAACAGATTAACGCATAATTGCCACCAATTAGCAGTAGCGATCGCACTATGCCATTCCCAAACGCCTAAGACTTTGACGCGCCAAACCGACTCAAAAAAGCCAAAAAACGGCAAATGTCCCATTGGTGCATCTTCTGTCCAAGTGAGGTTGTCATAACTCAGCCAAGCATCTTTTAACCGCCAGCCAACTCGGTTAGCAAAATCAATGCAAGTTTCCGACGCTGCAACTTTGGCACTACCCAGCATTAAAGATAACACCGGGTCTGATGCAGAACTCGCAATGCTTTGGTAAATGCGTTGCTGGACACTGAAACCGAAGTGTCCGTGACTGTATTTTACCCAGAGGCGATCGATAGTCAGTAAATCAATACAAGGTAGGTTTTCTAAGCTCTGCAAATCAAGGTGGCGTTGTTGTTCTCTTTGCGCCATTTTTAATATCAGATTTGTGGTTTCTGCATCGGCTTCTAACCATCTACCAGCTTGTAATAAATCTCGCAATTGCGAGTAATCTATGCCTAAAGATGAACTTAAATCATCATCTTCTATTGGTTGAGTAGAACTGTCAGGGACAAATGAATGCTTCTCTGGGAAAACTTCTATAATTCCTTGGGAACCAGATAACCAAAAATATAATTTAACTTCACTGGATGCTAAATTGATTTGTAATTGGGTAATTAAACTAGCGGCTGTGAGTCCAGAAGATTGCTTATCTTGATTGAAGATATCTAATAAAGTCTTAGCAAAAGTTTCACTCGCATTATCTGGTGCTGTACTAGCTATTAAACATTGTCCGGCATCTGTGCCTAGTTGTAATTCCTCTACCCAATCGCGGATATTACTATCTGGGAACGGACAATCTAAAATAATAATTTGTTGTGACTTACACAGGCGTAACTGCTTGCGTAACCAAGCTCGATGAATTACGGTACCATCAGCTAATACTAATACTGCTTCACCTGTGGATGTTTCTTGAACTTGTCCACGTAAATATAAAAATATTGTAGCAGTTTCTTGGACTTGATATTCTTTGGGAGATTCCGAGAAAGATTCGGCAAGTAAGCACTTTTGAATGGCTTTGCGGACATCTGAATTTATACTATTGCCACGCCCGTTCCAATAATTAATTTCAAAATTACCAGAATTGCTGAGTGTTTTGATGAAAGCGGAAGCACTTTTAATCTGAGAAAATCCATCAATAATTAAACCTTGGCGGGGATGACGTGTGGCACCTTTTTGATTTGGTTTTAGTCCTAAAATTACCTCACCCACACCTTCGACAATTCGTTTCGGTGTTTGTAAAGTATATTCCGAATGAATTTGATTTTCGCCTCTACCTTTTTTGAGTTGATTAATGACTCGCAATTGTTGATTAGCTTTATCTATATATGCCAGTGTTTGATGATAAACATAGCGGTACAAACCATCAGCTTCAATAATTCCCTGAAAATCTGCGGCTTCTCCCCGCAATCCGCGAATTAAATAGTAAGTGAAAACTCCGTGACCTAATTGGGAAAATTCCCAAGATTGTTGACCGCGATCGCAAGATAATAAAGCATAAAATCCCTTTCTCTTAGCTGCTCTTTGGCGGAGAATTTCTACTAATTCTTGTGTAGAATCTAGCAAAGGATTTTTTTCGCCCCTCGCCCCCACAAAAGTCAAATCACCACTATGACAAGCATCTAACCAAACTAACTGTTGTTGGGCAGCACTATTTTCTAATATTTGCAATAATTCTTGTAATTGCAACCCAGTGTTAATTAAATTATCTTGTTGAGTGTCTTGCAAACACAAAACCACCTGTTTATCAGATGGTTCTAACATTCCGTGACCAGAAAAATAAACTAGTACTGTATCTATAGCTTGAGCCGCCGCCGCAATTTCTTTTAAACTATTGCGGATATTTTCTAATAAAGGTAAATTCTCACTATGATCACAATAAACTCGCAATTCTTTTTGAGGAAATCCTGCCGTTGCTGCACTTAACGCTGCACTTAAACCTTGGCAATCTTGTGCAGAATAACGTAAACAAGGTATGCGCTCATCTTGATATTGATTAACTCCCACTAACAACAGCCACAGTTTTGCTACACCAGTTTCTAGGTTGCGCGTAGAGTTACTAGTCCGAACACTTACTGGACACATCTATGAGAAGTTCCTCAACAATAAAGCTAAGTGCATTGTATCTAGAGAAACCTATCTTAACGCTCAAAAGCTTACCAATCAACCCTTACTAGTCCAAAATCTAAAATCTTAAATCCAAAATGCTACTAGTAGTCTGCCAAGATAACTTTGCGTGGTGGCTGGCAGAGGGGCAGAGGGGCAGGGGAGAGAGTACCTTCATTCCCCCCTGCTCCCCTGCTCCCTTGCAGGGTCTACACAGCAATATTGGGTTGGTGAACTACTAGCTTGCAATTGTCGGCTATTTGTGTGAGTATGCTATCAAACTACGGTTAGTTGCTCGACTTGACGTATTATTAGATCACTTATAGCCTGAATATGCCTATGTTAATCAAGTATCTATCAAATAGACTGATGAAGATGTTCAGCAGTGTGCTGCAAAATTATGAACTATTGAGAATTAACACATTTGCTTTATTCTTTGCTGGCGGGTTGACGTTGGCTTTGGTGATGTCTGCGTGTTCTGCCAACAACGCGAGTAACTCCACTGCAACACCAACCGCCAACTCCAGTCCAACCAATCAAGGTGTCGTGATTCGTATTGGCTATCAAAAAGCAGCAACTATTCTCAGCGCGATGAAAGCTCAACAAGATTTAGAAAAGGCTGTTGCTGCGAGTGGTGCTTCCGTAATATGGTCAGAATTTCCTTCTGGCCCCCCAATGTTAGAAGCAATGAACGCTGGGAGTATTGATTTTGGCTACACAGGTGAATCACCACCAATCTTTGCCCAAGCAGCAGGTAATCCCTTAGTATATGTTGCTTACGACCCTTGGAGTCCCAAAGCCGAAGCAATTATTGTGCCAAAAAATTCCCCTATTCAAAGCCTTACAGACTTAAAAGGTAAACGAGTTGCGTTTGCCAAAGGTTCTAATACTAACTACTTATTAGTCAAAGCCTTAGAAAAAGGCGGAGTAAATTACAACGATATCAAACCTGCTTTTCTGCAACCGCCTGATGCGCGTGCGGCATTTGAGGGTAATAATGTTGATGCTTGGGCAATTTGGGACCCGTATTTAGCGGCGGCGCAAGCTGCTACAGGCGCACGTACCTTAACTGATGCAACTGGGTTAGCACCAAATCGCGGTTATTATTTAGCGGCGAAATCTTTTGTAGACAAGAACCCTGATGCTTTAAAAACAGTGTTGGAACAAGTCAAAAAAAGAAGCGACTGGGCAAAAAATAATCCTACCGAAGTCGCCAAATTTCTCGCGCCAGCATTGGGTATTGATGCTGGAGTTTTAGAAGTGGCAGAAAAACGCCGAGACTACGACGTACTACCGCTAACCGACGAAGTAATTCGCGCACAGCAGGAAATTGCCGATACTTTTTACAAAATCAAGCTGATACCGAAATCTGTCAATGTTAGCGAAATTGTTTGGAAGGCTAGAGGCTAGTACAACAAGGCAAAAGGCAAAAGAAAAAATCACGATACCACAAGCTTTTTAGCAATTACAGCCGGTCACTGAGCGTACTTGTACTGAGCGCAGCCGAAGTAGTCGAAGTGTGGTCTGTTTACTTACGCCAACCTGTAGTAGTAATTGTAATTTCCACTCCCCATTCCCCACTCCCTACTTATGGATATCAATACTCAACGCATAAAAACTGATGTACTCGTCATTGGTGGCGGTACGGCTGGCACAATGGCAGGTATTAAAGCCAAGCAGGCAAATCCTGATGCAGAGGTGCTGATATTAGAAAAAGCTAACATACGTCGGAGTGGTGCGATCGCAATGGGCATGGATGGAGTCAACACCGCCGTCATCCCCGGACATTCCACACCAGAACAATACGTCCGGGAAATCACCCTCGCTAACGATGGCATTCTCAACCAAAAAGCTGTATATCAAACAGGTAAATTAGGTTATGAAGTCATCCAAGAATTAGAAAGTTGGGGCGTAAAGTTTCAAAAAGATGCCCAAGGTAACTATGACTTAAAACAAGTGCATCGTGTGGGTAAATATGTTTTACCCATGCCAGAAGGTAAAGACTTAAAAACCATTCTCACCCGCCAAGTTAAACGCCACAAAGTCAAAGTGACAAACCGTGTCATGGCTACCCGTGTCTTAGTCAAAGACGGACGTGCCATTGGCGCGGTTGGATTTGATGTCAGAAACGGCGACTATATAATCATTCAAGCCAAAGCCGTCATCCTCTGTACAGGTGCTTGTGGCAGACTCGGCTTACCCGCTTCCGGCTATCTCTACGGCACGTATGAAAATCCTACCAACGCTGGTGATGGCTATTCAATGGCTTATCATGCAGGCGCAGAACTCAGTAACATTGAATGCTTTCAAGTCAATCCCCTAATTAAAGATTACAACGGCCCTGCCTGCGCCTATGTCGCCGGGCCATTTGGCGCACATACAGCCAACGCCGAAGGAAATCGCTTCATTAGTTGCGACTATTGGAGTGGTCAAATGATGTTGGAAATCTGGAAAGAATTAAACTCAGGAAAAGGGCCAGTCCAACTCAAAATGACCCATCTTGATGAAGATACAATTGCCGAAATTGAATCCATACTTTGGGCAAATGAAAGACCAAGTAGAGAACGCTTTCATCAAGGTAGAAATGAAGATTACCGCACCCACGGCGTAGAGATGCACATTTCCGAAATCGGTTTATGTAGCGGTCATAGTGCTTCTGGTGTGTGGGTAAATGAAAATGCTCAAACTACAGTTCCCGGTTTATATGCAGCCGGAGACATGGCCAGCGTTCCCCATAATTATATGATTGGCGCATTTGTATTCGGTCGCATAGCCGGAACTCATGCCATTGAATATATCCAAGATTTAGATTTTATCGAACCAGATACCGATTTTTTAGAAACAGAAAAAGCCAGAATTTACGCCCCATTAACTCGACCCAATGGCATACCCCATACCCAAGTCGAATATAAACTCAGACGCTTAGTTAATGATTACCTCCAACCACCCAAATCAGGCAACAAAATCGAAATTGGTTTAAAACAGTTTGTTCAATATCAACAAACCTTAGATTTAATGGGTGCGCGTGACCCCCATGAATTAATGCGTTCTCTGGAAGTGCATTTTATTCGAGACTGTGCAGAAATGGCAGCCAGAGCATCATTATATCGCCAAGAAACTCGTTGGGGTCTATATCATTACCGCTTAGATTATCCAGAAAAAAATGATGATGAATGGTTCTGTCATGTCAATTTAAAGAAAGATGAATCAGGACAAATGGTATTGTTCAAGCGTCCTGTAGATCCTTACATTGTAGAAGTAGACACAACCAAAGAACTATACAATGTAACTGTAAAGTGAGGCACCAAAAAAGCATAAATAAATAGTTCTAGGAAAGCGTAACGTAATTAAAGATTCAATTAGTAAAATGCTTGAATTAATTAAACCGACTTGTGATTTGTATTCAGAGTTTATTGATATGGTAGCAGAATATCAAAAACATGGTGAATCACGCCTATTTGATCAGAATAATTTAACGTTAATTCAAGAAGATTTTTCAGCTTATATTCAATACTTAGAAAATAATTCCAAAGGTATTGATTTAAAACCTGGTTTTGTACCTGCAACAACGTATTGGTTAGTGGAACAGAATAAAGTAATTCTAGGCGAAAGCCAATTACGTCATTGGTTAATACCTAATTTAGAATATCGAGGAGGACATATTGGATATATGATTCGTCCTCTTCAAAGAAGCAAAGGATATGGTACACAAATACTGACTAAGACTTTAGAAAAAGCTAGAAACATGGGTTTGAATCGTGTTCTTTTAACCTGTAATAAAGATAATATTGCTTCCGCCCGTATAATTCAGAAAAATCAAGGTCAATTAACAAGTGAAGAATTTTTGGAAAATTCAGATATAGTTATTTCCCGTTATTGGATTAATTTATGAAAATTTAATTTGAGTATAATAAAATAAAAATGAGTTATCAAGCGATAATTTTCGACCTCGACAATACATTATTAAATTTATCATCAATCAACTTTTAAATTTACTAGAACTAGTTAAATAATTTTTAACCATTGAATATTTCAAAAAAATGCCTATTTATAATTCCATTGGTAAACAATATTCCCAAACTCGCGTTCCTGACATTCGCATCGTCAATGCAATAATTAATCTACTCAATTTACCAAATGGTAGTGTTATCGCTGATATTGGTGCTGGTACTGGTGGTTATGGCGTAGCCTTGGCTAACCAAGGATTGTTTGTTTATGCTGTCGAACCTTCTATTGTGATGCGACAGCAAGCGGTTGTACATCCTCAAGTTGAGTGGTTTACTGGCTATGCAGAAAATTTAGCTTTACCAGATAAATCTGTTGATGGCGTTATCAGCATTTTAGCGATACATCACTTTTCGCATCTCGAAAAATCTTTCCAAGAAATGCAAAGAATTATTAGAGATGGAACAATCGTTTTACTAACTTTTGATATTAGACTCGCGCAAAGAATTTGGCTTTATGATTATTTTCCCTTTTTATGGGAAGATGCTTTACGATTTTTACCGTTAAACGAACAAATTAATTTACTTCAGCAGAATACTAAAAGGCGCGTTGAAGCCATACCATTTTTGTTACCACACGACTTGTCTGATTTATTCGCCGCCGCAGCTTGGAGACGACCAGAATTATATCTGAGAGCCGAAGTACGTGCGGGTATATCATCTTTTGCGTTAGCTAATCAAGACTTAGTAGAAAAAGGATTAAAGTTACTTACAGCCGATTTAAATAGCGGAGAATGGATAAAAAAATATGATGAAATTCATAATCTGCAAGAGATTGATATAGGCTATCGCTTTATTTACACAACACTTGATAAATCATAATGGGTAATAATTATGGTAAATAAAGTTGTTTTAGTTAAAGAAGTTACAATTAAACAAGCTAATATTAAAGATGCAGAAAGAATTACTATCCTTGGTGAACAACTAGGATATTCTTTGACAAATCAACAGGTAGAGCAACGTCTGAATAACATTAAAAATGATGCAGAACATATTGTTTATGTCGCAACTTTAGCAAATGAATATGTAATTGGTTGGGCGCACGCTCATATTTGTGATTTACTCATTATGCCAAAGCAAGCAATTCTTTTAGGTTTAGTGGTAGATAAAGATTATCGTCATCACGGAATTGGGCGTTATTTAATGCAGTATATCGAACAATGGGCTGTATTAAAAGAATGTGATGGAGTAATGTTACGTTCTAATATTATCCGCAAAGAAGCACATTTATTTTATGAAAAAATTGGTTATACCAATATCAAACAGTCATTAGCTTTTTATAAGCAATTAGTTTAATGTCTAAATTACAAAGTTGGAGAATGATGTTATGGCTTTAATTAATCAAAGAGTAGATGTACCTGTCATTGTTGATGAATCAAAATGTTTAGAAAAATGTACTGCTTGTATTGAGGTTTGTCCTTTAGATGTGTTGGCTAAGAATCCAGAGACGGGGAAAGCATATATGAAATATGATGAGTGTTGGTTTTGTCTACCTTGTGAAAAGGAATGTCCTACTAATGCTATTACGGTGCAGATTCCTTTTTTGTTGCGGTAATTATGTCTTAGAGTCATGTGAATTTCACGCAGAGGCGCGGAGGCGTGGAGAGTAAGAGTTTAGAGGGAGTATT
Organism: Aulosira sp. FACHB-615; assembly: GCF_014698045.1. Taxonomy (GTDB): domain Bacteria; phylum Cyanobacteriota; class Cyanobacteriia; order Cyanobacteriales; family Nostocaceae; genus Nostoc_B. The sequence goes on along the minus strand of NZ_JACJSE010000011.1, from coordinate 16,558 downwards.
CAATATGTCTATAAGTGCTAATTCTGAATTAAATCAATGGTTAGAAATGTTGCGATCGCCTGATGTTAATGACCGCTTGGTAGCTGTTAAAACTTTGCAACATCTTGGCGAAGAAGAGAGCATTGATGCTTTAATTATCGCCCTTAAAGATGACAATATTGCTGTCCAGAAAATAGCTATATCTGCTCTTTGGGAAATTGCTAATCCTGTGGCGATTCCGGCTTTAATTGAATGCTTGAGTTCGCAAGATGAAGATATTCGCAATGAAGCTGCATCAGCATTAAATGAGTTAGTTAGTCAAGATGATTTATTACTTTTACTAGATAAACTACAAATTGGTGATATCAATACACAACCGAATATTTTAGTGCTGCTGCGTAAAATTCATGATATTCAATCTTTACCCTATATATTAACATTTTTAGAATCAAATAATCCCGAATTAAGAGAAACGGCAATAACTACATTGCGTTATCTTAATCAACTAGAAAAATGCCCAGAAGCTTTAGATTTAATCTTTGATGAATCAGCAGTTGTGCGGCGGGCGGCGGCTTTAACTCTGGGACATTTACAAGATACAGAAGTAATTACTAAACTCAGTCAAGCACTGATTAATGATCATGATTGGCAAGTGCGGCGTAATGCGGCTAAATCTCTAGCTATTCACGCAAATCATCAAGCAATTTTTGCCTTAGAGACTGCTTTAAGTGATGAACATTGGCAAGTCAGGAAAGCAACAGCACAAGCCTTACAAAAAATTCCAGATATTCAAGTAATACCGCAATTAATTCAAGCTTTAACAGATGAATATGCAGATGTTCGCAAAGAAGCTGTAATTGCTCTGGGTAATTTCGCTCATTCTGATTTTATTATCCCTTTGCAACAAGCTTTAGATGACCCTGACAGGGAAGTTGCTATTCAAGCGCAACGGGCGATTAACAAGATACAAACAGATAAAATAGTATCAGGGGAGTAGTCAATAATTAGGGGAAAATGCAATGGCAAATCCATTTCCTGGAATGAACCCGTATTTGGAACAGCCTGAACTTTGGCATCAAGTTCATAATCGTTTGATTGTCGCTATAGCTGATGATTTGACTCCTCAAATCGTGCCTAAGTACTGAGTGTAAATTACCAACCATACTCGCTATAAAAGATTCCTTTTTTTATATTTTCAATTGCTTGTTTCACATATTGAACTATATTTTTAGGAAGAGATTCAACTTCAAACCAACCCAAATCATCGCATTTTTGAGGCTCCATATTTTCAGGTTCATATTTCCATGTATTTGCCAAGATAAAAGCATCAATCCATTCTTGTCCTGAATCCTTACGATGAATAATATGAATTACTTCCAAATCTTTTATATTTAAATCTATTCCTACTTCTTCTTTTGCTTCTCTGACTACAGCCTGTACAAAAGTTTCATTTCCATCTACTAAACCTGCAACAACACTATAGTTTCCATCTTCATATCCTGTATTAAAACGTCTAATGAGTAATATTTTTTCATCCTTAATCAAAATTAAATAAGAGGCGGGTATCAGCTTAAATGGATTATTTTTCATGAGATTTATATTGATCAATCTGTTTACGTGGGGGATAACCTTGAATTAGATGCGATCGCCGCCAATAATGCTGGTTTAATAGGAGTTTGGCTGAACCGTCGTTCCAAAAATTCAGAGGCATATTTTTCGATTATAAAACAAATCAATAGCTTGAATGATTTACTGAAATTACTTGATAGATAAACTCTCAGAGAATTGATGATAATGGTACAATCAGAATTTTCTTCTTATCAACAAGAAGTAGTTGGACTGCTCAAGCAGGTAATCGAACCAATTTTAAAAAACGACATTGTAAGTTTGGGAATGGTGCGAAATCTCCGCATAGTTAGTGACTACGTTTACTTGCGTTTATATATTGGTTCTCATCAGCAGGAATTAAAAACAGAAGTTGAAGTTAAATTATCAGCTTTAACTTGGTGTAAAAAGACTTATATTCAAATTTGTACAATTCCTGGGGTGAAAATCACTCTGGGAGTTTCTAGTGGTAAGGGTGGTGTTGGTAAATCAACAACTGCTGTAAATATAGCCGCCGCTTTAAGTTTACAAGGGGCAAAAGTTGGGCTATTGGATGCGGATGTTTATGGGCCGAATGTGCCGCAAATGTTGGGTTTAGGACAAGCTGATGTGGAAGTAATTCAGACTCCTACAGGTGAGAAGTTTTTACCTTTAGAAGTGCAAGGAATTAAATTAATGTCGGTGGGTTTATTGGCAGAAAAAAATCGTCCTTTGGCTTGGCGGGGGCCTGTACTGCACAAAATTATTACCCAATTTATTAATGATGTGGAATGGGGCGAATTAGATTATTTATTAATAGATTTACCACCAGGTACAGGTGATGCTCAAATTACGATTATTCAAGAAAGTCCAATTTGTGGGGTGATTTTAGTGACGACTCCGCAGCAAGTAGCTGTTGCAGATGTTCGACGTAATATATATATGTTCCGCCAAGTCGGTGTTCCTGTGCTGGGTATCGTAGAAAATATGAGTTATTTAATCTGTGGAGATTGTGGTTCACGCACTTATATTTTTGGTAGTGGTGGCGGTGAACAACTCGCAGCCGAATTACAAACGCCTTTACTGGGACAAATCCCCATTGATTCGCGTATTTGTAGCGGTGGTGATAGCGGAAATCCCATAGCCAGGAGTGAACAAGCTTCCCCAGCGAGTGAGGTTTTTAGAAAAATTGCGATCGCACTTCACACCACTTTCAAGACAACCACAAAAAAACCCTCATAAAGAGGGCGCAAAAGTAATATAATTTCAACGGCTGCGTAAAGCTTCTAGTTGTTTTAACTGCGCCGTTTGTTGTTCTAAACGAATTGAGAGGCGATCGCACACCAGTTCGCAAATCTCAAAAATTAAAGGGTCAACAATCTCATAGTAAATACTGACTCCTTGTGGTTGACGATGAACAATACCTGCTTGTGCCAAAATTTTTAAGTGTTTCGACACATTGGCTTGTCCCAGTCCGGTAGCTTCGATAATTTCTGAGACGTTTTTGCTACCCGATTTTAAACTACATAAAACTTGGAGCCTGCTAGTTTCTGAAAGTACTTTAAAATAATCTGCAATTGGCCCCAGGGCAGCAGGTGAATTTTCTAACATACTCATGGCTAAATATATCTATCTACTATATTACTATATAGTATTGGTATCATGATTCTTGTTCGCAGAAACATAAAGTCGATCACGAATGTTAGGGGTGTATTCTGATACTTTGCTGGATTGAAAAGAATGGCGATTTTGAAATAGTACTAAAGCTGCAACTGCTAGTAAAAAATAGCCAAAGCTTTTTTGCAGTCTATGAGCAGGAACAAATTCTGCCAAATATGCACCGAAAATTGTTCCACCACTAGCAGCCACAATAAAAGATAACATCAACTGCCAATTAAAAGAAATATGTCCCCAATAGCTCAAAAAACCAGCAATTGAATTAAACACAATAATTAAGAGTGATGTGCCAATTGCTTTTTTCATCGGTACTTTTCCCAAAAGTACTAAAGCTGGAACAATTGCAAATCCACCACCAACACCAATCAAGCCAGTGAGTATTCCCACCCCTAATCCTTCAGTCATTAACCATAACCAGCAATATTGACAGACTGGTGGAGGGTACAAAGCTAACTGATCATCTGGGGCTACTTTTTGAGAACTACGGCGAATCATGAATACTGCTGCCAATAACATCATGATGGCAAACAGCAGCATTTGGAAAGTTTCGGTGACAAAGGGTAGCAAGGCTATTTTTGCCCCGATAAATGTTCCCAACATAGTGGCGGAACCAAAAATTAATGCTGTTTTTAACTGAATGTTTTTAGCTCGCCAGTGAGGAATTATACCCAACAAACTCACAGTCCCGACGATCGCCAAAGTCATAGCGATCGCAGATTTTGTGGGTATACCCATAACATAAACTAAAACTGGCAACGCCAATACAGAACCACCGCCACCAATCAAACCTAAACTCAACCCAATACAAGCAGCTAGTATATGTCCAATTATCCAGGTCATGCACTACTCCGTTGGTTATAAGGCAGTTTTGCTAGTAGCATTCCTAATGCACAGGTATCTGTAATTCCCGCGAACATCAATCCGCTTCCGACAAAGCCACTGAGAATCAAAAACCAAGGAGAAACAAAAGCGCCCAGCAATGTGCCTGTAACCACCAAAGAGCCTGCAACAATTTGTACTTGCCGTATTAAACTAATTGGGGCATTTGGGTTAATTTTGGTGGGATAACCTGCGGCTTTCCAAGCTGTCATCCCGCCGTTAAGATGGGTAACTTCTGTAAATCCAGCATCAAATAGTTTTTGCGCCGCCATTGTTGAACGATTCCCAGAACGACAGTAAAGAACTACTTGGGTGTCTTGGGTTTGCGGCACTTTGCGCGGATCAAATTTGGATAAGGACATTAGTGTTGTATTGGGAATATGTTCTCCAGCATATTCAGATGGTTCACGCACATCTATCAGGGTGACAGTTTGTTGTTTGAGTAACTGTTGAAGAGTCTGAGCGTCAATGGTTTGTAATTTGCGTATATGAGAAGTGGTCATGACTGTTTACCTTTGAGGAATATTTTTAAACGCAGAGTGTTTCGCGCATTCGTCCTTGGCGTTCCCGCAGGGTAGGCGCAAAGAAAAGCACGCAGAGATTCTATAAATGGGATTGACAAGTAGGTTACAAAAATTTCTTCCCCCTACTCCCTACTCCCCTTCTTAATTACGCCGCCACGTTACCGCAGCGTTGGTTGGCGGGTACGGCTTCCATGATTTTTTTCGGGTTGGGTAAATTTAGGTTTGCCATTAACTGGATAAATTCTTCGCGGTTACGTCCTGCAAACCGAGGGTTTAATTGTTTTTCTTCGCCAATGGTGGAAACTGTATGACCACGATAGTCATGACCAGGATAGACTAAGGTTTCGTCGGGCAATGTGAATAATTTTTGGGTGACAGCATCGTACATCATTCCAGCATTGCCACTCTGAAAGTCTGTTCTTCCACAACCACGAATAAATAATGAATCTCCGGTGAGTAGGTGAGTACCGTTCACTAAATAGGCATTATGGCTATCAGTATGGCCGAGGGTGGCGATCGCTTCTACTTTGACGCTGCCTAATTCTATAACTTCGCCATCTTTCATAAATCTATCGGCACATCCAGCTTGGGCATTTTCTGGCACAATTCCCAAACAACCTGTTATTTCCCGCAGTTTTGCTGTGCCAGTAATATGATCGGCGTGGATGTGGGTTTCTAAACAATATTTCAGCGTTATTCCTAATTCTTGCAGTAATTGGCGATCGCGCTCCACTTGTTCTAATACCGGATCAACCAAAATCCCTGTTTTCGTGACTAAATCTGCAATTAAATAAGTATATGTACTAGTTTCTACGTCAAATAGTTGTCGGAATAACATATTGCTTATCTCAACGAAAACTTATTGTTTTAATAATATAACTATATGGTAGTATAATAAAAATGTCTACTACTTTGACAGAATATCTAATTAACGAACATGGATACTAGTATTCCACTCGAAAATCCATCCCTATCAAGACGGCAAATCCTCAACTTTCTTACCGGAGCAACCGTCGCGGTCACTGCGGGTGCTGCGCTCTATCCTGCTGGCAAATTCTTGATTGCTCCAGCAGAAAAAACGGGGGTTGGAGGTGCTATTTTGGCCAAAGATATTCTAGGGACACAAATCCCAGCATCGCAAATTCTGGCTGACGCACCGGGAACCCGTGCCTTAGTTGCCGGTTTGGCAGGAGAACCCACCTATCTGATTGTCAAAGAAGATCACACCCTAGATCATATTGGGCTTGTCGATAACTGCACCCACCTCGGTTGTACCTTCCCCTGGAATCCCTTGGATCAGCAGTTTCAATGTCCCTGTCATGGTTCTCGCTATGCCCCAGATGGTACAGTAGTGCATGGCCCGGCTCCTCTACCACTTAAGATTGTCCAGGTTGCAGTGATCGATAACAGTATTTTAATCTCGCCTTGGACGGAAACTGATCCTCGCACTGGAAATCAGCCCTGGTGGGTCTAAGGATGAAGTGAAATGGAACCGATTCGGATTTTTTACTTTTCCGATGTTCTCTGCGTTTGGGCTTATATTGCTCAGGTTCGTCTGGATGAGTTAAAAACCACCTTTGAAGACAAGATTGCGATCGCACACCACTTTGTCCCCGTATTTGGTGTTGCTCGTGAAAGAACAGACAGTTACAGTCAGCCCCACCCTAATTTTTAATGAAGGACGGCAGAGACTCAACGGCAATGTGGGCTATCGGGTGATCGAAGCCAATATTCGGGAGTTACTACACAATCCTCCAGGAGAACAATCCTGGTGTTAGGAATCTTGCCTTAATAGTAAAGACGCGATCGCAATTAAAATACATCCATGAAAAAACCACTTTTATTTAATAAACGCTTAGTTCTATTGGGAATATCTTTGTTGCTCTACATAATAGGACTTAGCTTGCCAGCACTTGCTTTTGATATAGTTGACAACCAGACAAAGCAGACAAGTTTTATTTCTGTTATGAAGGGGGCTGAAGTTACAATTTGGGGAATACTTGGATTGTTCTTTCTTCAAATTCCAGCTATTGGCTGTTTAGCCAATCCGCTTTATTGGTTTTCCTGTAAATCGTTTGTACAAAAAAATACAAATTCTCCATATTTTCTGCTTTTATTGCCATTATTGTCGGCTTTACAGGAACAATATCAGCATATTGGCTGGCCTTACCAAATGGTAGTAATCCCTATAGTCATCTTCTATTAACCAAGTTACTTCCTGGTTTCTGGTTATGGCTTGCGGCTCCAGCATTTCTAATGATTATTGCTAGTTACTTTGCTTATATGAAACACAGAAATCGCCTCGTGTTAAACCAGAAGCTTTAATTGATTTACTCCCTAAAAATGGCAAAACTATATGATATTTAAGAAATCAATTCAGACCATATTCCTGGGATTTGCTATGTGTTTTTACCTCTGGGTTGGAGTTGGATTTAGCCCAACTCTAGCAGCAAATCTCACACAGGCTGAATCAATCTCTCAACCCCCCAATCTAGAATCAGGAGTTGATCGCTTTCTCACTTCGATTCCCGCAGGCTATTACACGATCGCCTCTGTCGAAGAGTTAAAAAGCCTGTTGAAGAAGTCTCAACCTATGTTAATAGATGTGCGAGAAACTTCTGAGTATCAATCTGGACATATACCTAACGCAATTAATATTCCCCTGCGAACTCTGTCGCAAAATCTGAATCAAATTCCCCGCGATCGCCCTGTGGTATTGTACTGCTCCTCTGGTTATCGCTCGGCAATGGGGGTAATGACACTACACCTATTAGGCTATGAGAATGTGCGGGGATTTCCACCTAGCTTTGTCGGCTGGAAAAACGCAAAAGAAGCGATCGCCCAAAGTGAACTTGTGATGTTTTAATAGCACATTATGAGTTATAGTAGATGTATAAACAGCGATAACGCTATACGTTGTGAGGCAACCAATATGGATGCCAATGAAGTTTTAAGACGATATGCCAACGGAGAAAGAAATTTTAGAGAGGCAGACTGGAGAGGCATCAGCCTAACTAACGCAAATTTGAGTGGAATAGACTTGAGTGGCGCACATTTAAGTAATGCAGATTTGAGCGGCGCTGATTTAAGCAATGCTAATTTAAACTGGGCTGGACTCAAAGGAGCAAATTTCAGTAGGGCAAATCTGCGGGGAGCAAAAATGCCTGATGGAAGACAACACAATGATCTCTTAGAGTCTGCTAATTATTTCTCTAGCTAACACCTGACAATAAATCTGCTATTGGTGAGCGATGCTTTGTAGATAAAGACATCGCTTATTTCTAGATATGGCAATACTTACAGAAATGTAAAACACGATCAATCAATTAACCTAATTTCGTTCTGGAGATTTTGAAAGATGTCCTTTACTATCGAGTCTGCACGCTCTATTTTTCCCGACACTCCAGTTGCTAATGTGGTGCCGGCTACGGTTGAATCATGCAATCAACTCAGTGCTGAGGATCAGTTAGCTTTGCTTTGGTTTGCTTATACCGAGATGGGAGTTACAATCACTCCTGCTGCTATGGGAGCAGCTAATATGGTCTTTGCAGAAAAAACTCTGACGCAAATTAAGCAGATGTCTGCGGATAAGCAAACACAAATGATGTGCGATCTAGTGAACCATACTGATACTCCTATCTGCCGTACCTATTCATCTTTCGGCACAAACATCAAGTTAGGCTTCTGGTATGAGTTAGGCGAGTGGATGAAACTAGGAATCGTTGCCCCGATTCCAGAAGGTTATAAACTTTCTCCACAGGCCTCAGATGTTCTCGAAGCCATCCGTCAACTTGAAGGCGGTCAGCAACTCACCGTATTACAAAATATTGTCGTTAATATGGGGTATAACTCAAAGGTTAGCGAGCAAAACGTCAAACAACCTGTGGTTCCACCTCAAGACATCGCACCCAGAGCTAAAGTCAGCATTGAGGGCATCGATAACTTAACCGTTCTCAGCTACATGGAGAATATGAACGCCTTTGACTTTCAAGGGGCTGTGGCTTTATTTACTGAAGATGGTGCCTTGCAACCTCCTTTCCAGGAACCGATTGTGGGTCAAAAGAACATCCTCGCTTATATGCGTGAAGAATGCTATGGACTCAAGCTCATACCAGAGCGAGGGGTAACGGAATCAGCAGCAGGAGAATTCACCCAGACTAAGGTGATGGGTAAAGTCCAAACGCCTTGGTTTAGTGACAGTATTGGCATAAATCTAGCATGGCGGTTTTTGCTCAACCCGCAAGGCAAGATTTTCTTTGTGGCAATTGATGTGCTGGCATCTCCTCAAGAACTTATGGAACTGGGCTTGATCCGATAGAACAAGCTTGGGGCAATTTGGCACATCTGACAAGTTCCTGAATATCCCATCTGCATAATCCTCTGAACCCCTGAAATAGCAGGGTTTCTTTGTTTTTATTCTTGGGTGCAATATGAATTGCAGATTTATAGACAGAACTTTGACAAAAGTCTATTAACCCAATAAAAACCTAGAAATAATATCATAAATGTTGTATTTATGTAAATAATTTGTTATAATATTTATATAGAACTTAAAAATGAGGTAAAGCCCATGCTCTACACCGATAAAGAAGGGAAGACCCTCAACCCAGAGAATTGTATAACTGCTAACAGCTTCTTTATTGAATCTGAGGTGTACATCTGTGAACCATTGGAAATGCACTTCAATCAAGCTGGGGAGTTAAAAGCGGGAAAAAAACCGAAGAAAGCAATTGCCAATCTTCGTAGTGATGGCAGCGAGTTAATCCCGGCTGAAGTTCAAGCGCATATAAACAGAGAAGGCAATCAATTGCTGAATGTGCCGCTTGCAAATGGCTACACAGTAGATGATGAGGGAATGATAAATACCTACGCTATTCAACCTGTGATGTCCTTGGCAGAGTATCCCTCTCCAGAACAACAACAACGCTACATCATCCAGGGGATAGTAGCTGTTATGTTTGTTGCTCTGACACTGATGACTGCATTTGCTGTCAGCTAGGGTAACAATATCTAGTACAACAAGGCAAAAGTAAAAGGTCAAAAGGAAAAAGAAAGAATAGTGATCCTACAACCCTTTTAGCAATTCCTTATGGTCACTGAGCGCCGTCGGTTTATTTACGCCGATCTGTACTAGATATTTAGGCTCAGATGGAAGATCGATATCTAGCTAAACTACTGACATACCTAGCGCGAGGCTCTAGCACTAACGGCGCGTTGGAGATTGGCCAAAGCTCGGTTGTAATTTAAAATTGCGGTGACTCGATTACCTTCGGCTCTGGTTAAGTCATTTTCTGCCTCAATAACTTCTGTTTGCGTACCAACACCAGCTTGATATCTAATTCGGGCAATATTCAATGCTTCTCTAGCTTGTTCTAAACCCACAGCCGAAGTCTGCACATTATCTAAATTAGAGCGTAGTTGAGTGTAGTATTGTTCAACATTAAAGCGAATTTGGTCGCGCTGATTGGCAAATTGAGTTTCTGCGATCGCTATATTAGTTTTAGCCTGCGCTGCCCTAGCTTTAGCTGCGCCGCCATCAAATAAATTCATACTGGCTTGCAAACCAATAGAATAACCATCAGTGACGCTGGCAGTATCGTTAAAGCGATCGAGTAAGTTATAACTTGTGACTAAACTTACTTGCGGTCTGACTTGTGCTATTGCTTGTCGTCGTTGTTGTTCGGAGATATTTCTTTGGGCTATTTGTTGGCGCAATTCGGGTCGATTTTGAAAAGCTTCAACTATACTTTGTTCTAAGGTTGGTTGCCAAAGTCCTACTAATGCCACTGCATCTGCGGCTGTGATATCTACTGACTGGGGTAAACTGAGCAATGTCCCAAGTTGACGACGGGCAATTTGTTGATCTGATAGGGAATTAGTCAAGTCTTGTTGGGCGTTAGCCAAGTTTACTTGAGCTTGTAGGACATCAAATCTTGTCCCTACACCTGCTCTTTCTCTGGCTTGAGCATCTTGTAAACTGGCTTGAGCATTTGCTACCGCAGATTGATTAATTCTGACTTGTTCATCAGCTTGCTGCAAATTATAGTATTGAGTTTTGACATTCAGTTCAATTTCTCTAGATTGGTTTTCCACATCTAACTCATCGATGCGTAACTGTTCTTCGGCCTCTTTGATAACCGCTTGACGATTACCGGATGTGTAGAGGTCATAATTCAGTTGTGCTGTACCGTTAAAAGAGGTACTTGGTTGAGAAGAGTTGCTACTAAAACCATTACCACTGTTAGTTACATTCCCGTTGATATCAAGACTAGGAAACAAGCTCGCTTGAGATTCTCTCAGTGCTGCACGACTGCGTTCTAACTCTAAAATTGTGACTTGTAAATTACGATTATTGCGTCTGGCTAATTCTAAAGCCTGTGTCAAACTCAAAGGTACAGTTTTTTGAATCTGTACCTCTTCTGGTTTAGTCGGAAATTGTAAAGGATTGGCACTAGGATTTAAGTTTTCTGCGGGAATTTGTGGTGTTGTTTGCGGTGAAGTTTGAGCATCAACACTCTTTGGTACAGCAGAAATTAACAGAGCGATCGCTACAACAAACCAAGTAGAATGCACTGAAGATAGCATAGGGAGTAGGGAGTGGGGAGTAGGGAATAGGAGTGGTTAATAAAGTTTAAATTACGTAATTTTGTCTGACTATCACCTGAGAGAATGATATCCGCGTGCATCCACGTTTATCTGCGGTTAATTATTTTGTAATCACCCAAATCAACCAACAATTAAACCATCTTGGACGCGGATGGTTCTTTTTGTTTGCGCTGCAATATCTGGTTCATGGGTAACAATCACAATAGTGATACCTTGCTCATTTAATTCTGTGAGCAAATTCATCACTTCATAAGAAGTTTCTGTATCTAATGCACCTGTTGGTTCATCTGCTAAAACTAATGCTGGTCGATTAACTAAAGCACGCGCGATCGCAACTCGTTGTTGTTGTCCTCCAGACAGTTGACTGGGACGGTTGAGAATGCGTTCAGCTAGTCCTACTTTTGTTAAAGCTGACAAGGCTCTTTCGCGGCGTTTGTGTTTGGGTAAGTTAGCATAAACCATCGGTAACATCACATTTTCTAGTGCTGTTGCTCTTGCTAATAAATTAAATTGTTGGAACACAAAACCTATCCTTTGATTGCGGATATAAGCTAATTCATCATCATCAAAAGTAGTTAAGTTTCTGCCTTCAAAAATATAATTTCCATTAGTAGGTCTATCTAAACAGCCCAAAATGTTCATGAGTGTAGATTTACCTGAACCTGACGCACCCATAATTGCGACATATTCACCCTCTTCAATTGATAAGTGAATACCTTTGAGAATCGGAACGCTCATTTCTCCGAGTTTGTATGTTTTTGTAATAGATTCCATCCAAATCATTGTGGTCATAATTTTTAGTGCTGAGTAGTGAGTGCTGAGTGCTGAGTAAAAATATTAGTTAGGGAGTATTTTTATTTAATATATGAATAGAAGAGACAAGGGAGACAAGGAGGACAAGGGAGACAAGAGAAAAGCTTTTATTTCTCAAATTAGTCGCTTCTTAAAGCTGTAATCGGGTCTAATTTCGCCGCATTACGAGCCGGAATCACACCAGCAACTAGGCCAACAGATAACGAAAGTCCAAAACCAACAACTACTGATGCCACAGAAATTACAAAAGGAAATTTAAAAATACTTGATGCACCAAAGGCAATTAAAATACCACTGCCCATACCAATACCGCCACCGACAATCGAAATCACGATCGCCTCGGCTAAAAATTGATTGAGAATCGCTGAATTAGTTGCCCCGACGGCTTTACGAATGCCAATTTCTCTGGTTCTTTCTACTACGGAAACTAGCATAATATTGGCAATTCCGATACCACCGACCACGAGAGAAATTCCGGCGATCGCTACCACCATAATTGTAAATAAACCAACAACATTAGTAAATGTACTCACAATATCAGCTTGATTCGTAATCCGAAAATCATCAGCTTGCGGTGGATAAATTTCATGCCGCAAGCGCAAAATATTAGTCACTTGAAATTGCGCTGCTTCTAACTTATCTTGATTACTAGATTTGATTAAAATTCCACTCACCGAAACACCAGTTAAAGCATTATTTCCTACTAGTCTCCCCGACATACTAGTTAAGGGAATAAAAATTTGGTCATCTCTATCCATCGGCCCTTGAGCGCCTTTCGGTTCCATGATGCCAATTATTTCATAAGTCTCTCCTTGAATGCGAATTTGCTCACCAATGACTTGAGTACTATTGCCAAATAATGTCCTTTTGACTGTCGGGCCAATCACCGCCACTTGCTTATTAGAATCGAGTTCTTCTTGGGTAAAAAATCGCCCTTCTTGGGGATGAGTATTGCGTGCATCGGGATAATTTAAATCTGTACCGTAGATTGTAGTGGAAGTATTTTCGCCACCGTATACTACTTGAGCATTTCTTTGCAGATATGCCGAAACTAAATCGACTGATGGGGCTTGTTGAGCGATCGCTTTAGCATCTTCCCAAGTTAAAGTACTGGTAGAACCAACGCCTTGACGGATATTTCCACTCCTGGCTGCACCCGCTAAAACTTGCAATACATTTGTTCCTAGTGCTTGGATTTGGTTTTCAACACTTTTCTGCACCCCTTGACCCACAGAAGTAATCGCAATTACAGACGCAATACCAATAACCACCCCTAGCATCGTCAGTCCTGTGCGTAATTTATTATTCCATAGCGTTTCTACAGCCATTGATATGATTTCAGTCAACGGCACTGTAGACTTACTAGGTCTTTTTTGAATTTTGGGAATTTTAGATAAACTCTGAAGCATATTAAATAGAATGGCGTAAATATTTGTAGTTTGGAAAAGGCAGGAGGCAGTGGTTCGACTTCGCTCACCAACCATTCACATATATCTCTCCCTTATCTCCCTTATCTCCCTTGTCCCCCTTGTCCCCCTTGTCCCCCTTGTCCCCCTTGTCCCCCTTGTCCCCCTTGTCCCCCTTGTCCCCCTTGTCCCCTTCGTCCCCTCATCCCCCTTGTCTCCCAACATTACTGACCAGAACGCCCACCGCCACCAGAAGAACGACCTCCACCACCACCAACACCAGGAAATACACCTCCCCTTGGCGTTGACTGGGGTCTTGAACCAGGGGGGAAACTCAGCAAGACTTTTTCATCACCTGTTAATCCAGACTTCACCTCTGTAAAATTATTCACAGTCACGCCAGTTTCAATGCGGGTGAATATAGGTTGCTCATTTGCGCCTAAAACATACACGCCTGTGGCTCTTTCTCGGCGCACAACTGAGGCTGTGGGGACGACTAAAGCATTTTCTAGCTCACCAACTTGAAATTCTGTATCGACATTCATCCCCGACCGGAGTAGGTTTTCTGGGTCAGAAAGAGATGCTTTCACCTGAAAACTAGTCACGTTCTGCTCGACGGTGGCTTGAGCCGCAATTTGACTGACTTTTCCTTCAAAAAACTTTCCTGGGTAAGCATCAGCTTTAATTGTCACTGGTTGACCAAGGCGAATTTTGGCAATATTCGATTCTGATAAATTAGCAACAACTTCATTCACGGAAGCTAAAGCCAAAATCGATGAAGAAGTAGCGGAAGAAACAGCACTCCCGGAAGTGGTGGGAGTCACAAAAGCACCAGGATCAGAGAATTTTTGTGTGACTACACCATCAAAGGGGGCGCGGATGATGGTGTCGTTGATTTGGGCTTGGATGTTTTGCAGTGAACCACGGGCGGAAATAACTTGAGCGCGGGCGACTTCAATATCTTCTGGGCGGTTTCCGGCTTTGAGTAATGCTAAAGCTTCTTCTCGCTGTTTTACAGTCGCCCTAGCTTGTTGAATATCTTCTGAACGTGAACCAGCTTGTTGCAGTGCTAATGCTTGTTGTGCTTCATTAACTTGGGCTTGGGCGCTATCACGGGTTGACCGTTTTTGAATAACTGTTTGCAGAGAAATAGCCCCGGAGTTGTATAGTTGTTGATTACGCTTTAAATCATCTTCGGCTTGGACTAAGTTGGCTTGGGCGCTTCTTAGCCTTGCTTGGGCTTGGGCGATATCTTGGGGACGGTTCCCGGCTTCGACTTTTTGCAGATTTGCTTCGGCTTCGTCGAGTTGGGCTTGGGCTTGGGCGATATCTTGAGGACGATTCCCGGCTTGGGCTTTTTGGAGATTTGCTTCGGCTTGGGCTAACTGTCCTTGGGCTTGCACCAAACTACCCCGCAGGTTGGAATCATCCATATAAGCGAGAATTTGTCCTTTTTTGACCGAATCTCCTTCTTTAACTAGCAGGGTTTTGAGTACACCCGAATTTTTGGGACTAACATTAATAGAGCGTTCTGGTTTGACTGTACCATTAGCCGAAACTGCGATCGCTAAATTTCGTCTTTCTACCGATTGGGTCAATATTTTTTGCCTAGCTTCTTGGCGCGGCACTACCGCCACTCGATAATAAACTCCATAGCCAATTCCACCCAACAGACCGAGCAATAGCAGCCAAAGTAACCAATTATACTTTTTTCGCTGTTTCTGTTCTAAGGGTAGAGCTGATGAATCTACAGGGTTTGATGTATCAAGTTTCATAACTGTGTCCGTTGTCCAAAATGGCTACCAAGCTAGTTATCTAAGTTCCAGCACCTAAATGCTCGGATTTTAAATGGCTTAATCTTATACCATCGCTATAGTGACTATATAAGCAAAAAATTTTAAGTTTGCAATTTATTATCAGCTAAAACGGACTGTTTTCTTCTATGACTAAAGTCACTAATAATTTCTGATTGCTCTATGACTAAAGTCATTAAATTGTCATACCAAATTGGTATAGCATTTCTATTTGATATGTGAACAACAGAAACAAGAGAGACCCGGATGACAGGGTAGACAAGGGAGAAAGATGTTTATAAATCATTTAGGATTGCTATAGCTATAATTTTATTTTTAATTGCCTATCTACTGCAAATATTTTCTGGATTGATATTATTCAAAAATCTAGAAAAACCAGGAATATCTAGGAGCGAATAAATCAATTATTCAGTATAATTGCTGAATAAAGCTATAGCATATTTAGCTATAATACTTCTGTAATTAGGATAAAATTTAGACATTAAAATATGAATAACTTACTGAAATTTTTGACAATTTCATCTTTGCTACTATCTACAAGTTTGCCATCTTTCGCAACCAATAAATCCTTCGTCACTGAGAAACACTTCCAAGGCGATGTGGAGCCAAAAAACTGCCCTCTCCAAAAAAGGAAAAAAGGTATTCTTATATATAATCTTTGCCAAGTTAAGGGTAAGCCAATATCTTTATATATCCAAAGTGTTGAAGTCTCTGGTGGCAGTGAAAATGACGCTCTAGATGTTGCTGTATTAAAATATAAAAATGGAAAATTAATTCACGTCAGTGCTGAAGATTTCCACAGATATGGTTTCCGTAATCAAAAGTTAGTTGCAGCTTGGCATCTAGATAATACCATTGAAAATGTATCATCACCTCAATATCGCGCCATAGAAAAGCGTTTTTTAACAGAGTCTCGCAAGGGTTTAGAACTATTTGGGATTAAGCAAAAATAGCTGTAGAATCTAATTGATTCGTAAGTTGGAATTTACAACAATGCAAATGAAAAAGCATATAATTACTGGAATTTAGACTAAATGGCAGACTATCAGTCTGAGGGTGTTTATATGCTTTTTCATGCTTGGCGATGAAATTTATTTGATTGAGACTGCTTTCCTCATCAAACCTTTGGGTTTTTGACTGAACACAAAACCTAACTTTAATTACAATACCGTAGCCAATTTACGAGGGTTCAACACCTGTAGAAACGGGATGAATACGTCCTAAAGAAGTAAGCTTGGCAAAAATCTGACTTAATAAAATAGGCTCAGGCATTTCA